>NZ_JASHAR010000002.1:0-209066 GCF_047465045.1 Streptococcus mitis | reverse complement strand
AAGTGAGAATTGACATGGGATTGGTACTTATGGCCAATAACCTCCTAAAATACAATAAGAGAACGACTCAAAATTAAAAAGCTAGAGTTCCGCTATTAGAGATCTCTAGCTTTTTTGTGGCTGAGAACTATTTTGTCTCAGGTTCAAGACTATTATTTCAACCCACTACAGTTGACAAAGAGCCACTAAAATACTCAAAAACGCCTGCTTACGAAGTTGTTCTTAAGCAAAAAACAATTTCGTAAACAAGCGTCTACTATCCCAACTTATGATGAGTGTTCCCGCTAGGACCAAAATCCTAGCGGTAGACCAGAGCTAGACTAAGAGCACAAGACTCCATCATCATAACACTCAACAAAATTGATGATTTTATACTAATTCGATGATTGCCATTGGCGCTGCATCACCACGACGTGGTTCAGTTTTAAGGATACGAGTGTATCCACCGTTACGTTCAGCATAACGAGGTGCGATTTCTGAGAACAATTTTTGAAGTGCTGTAGTAGAAGTGTACTTGTCAGTTGCTTCATCATAGTTTTCAGATGCGATTTCATTACGTACGAAAGCAGCTGCTTGACGACGTGCATGCAAATCACCACGTTTACCTAGAGTAATCATTTTTTCAACAGTTTTACGGATTTCTTTAGCACGAGCTTCAGTTGTCACGATTGATTCGTTAATCAAAAGGTCAGTTGTCAAATCGCGAAGCATTGCTTTACGTTGTGAGCTAGTGCGTCCTAGTTTACGGTAAGCCATTTATTCCTCCTTTATTTATCTTTTAATCCAAGACCCAAATCAATAAGTTTGAATTTCACTTCTTCCAAACTCTTGCGTCCAAGATTTCGTACTTTCATCATCTCTGCTTCAGATTTTTCTGTCAAGTCATGCACAGTATTGATACCGGCACGTTTCAAACAGTTGTATGAACGCACAGACAAGTCCAGTTCCTCAATCGTACGATCCAAAATACGGTCGTCAGATTCAGTATCAGCTTCTTTCATCACTTCAGTTGACTTAGCAATCTCAGTAAGATTTGTAAACAAATCAAGATGTTCTGTCAAAATACGTGCTGAAAGCCCTAAAGCATCTTCTGGAATAATTGTTCCATTTGTCAAGATTTCAAGGGTTAATTTGTCAAATCCATCATTGCTACCTACACGAGCAGGTTCCACTTGATAGTTGACTTTTGTAACTGGTGTATAAATAGAATCTACAGCAAGTGTTCCAACTGGTGCATTATCCTTTTTATTTTCATCAGCAGGTACATATCCACGACCACTGTTAACAGTCATAGTCGCTTTTAGAGAAGAACCTTCACCGATTGTAAAGAGATAATGATCTGGATTTACAATTTCAATATCGCTATCTGTCAAAATGTCACCAGCTGTTACTTCAACAGGACCTTCAACATCTAGTTCGATGATTTTTTCGTCTTCAACGTACGATTTCACTGCAATTCCTTTAATGTTCAGAATGATTTGCATCACGTCTTCACGAACACCTGGAACTGTGTCAAACTCATGTAACACACCATCAATATTGATAGATGTCACAGCTGCTCCTGGTAGAGAAGCTAGAAGTACACGACGAAGAGAGTTACCAAGAGTTGTACCGTAGCCACGTTCAAGTGGTTCGATTACAAACTTGCCATAATCTTTATTTTCATCAATTTTTGTTATATTTGGTTTTTCAAACTCGATCATTTAGTTACTCCCTCTTAAACGAAAAGCAGTGTAATGCGATGATTATACACGGCGACGTTTTGGAGGACGAGCACCATTGTGTGGCACTGGAGTCACATCACGAATTGCTGTTACTTCAAGACCAGCGGCAGCAAGCGCACGAATAGCTGACTCACGACCAGAACCTGGACCTTTTACAGTAACTTCAACTGATTTAAGACCGTGTTCTTGTGCAGATTTAGCAGCAGCTTCAGAAGCCATTTGAGCAGCGAATGGTGTAGATTTACGAGAACCTTTGAAACCAAGAGCACCAGCTGATGACCAAGCAATTGCATTACCATGCACATCAGTAATCATAACAATAGTGTTATTAAATGTAGCGTGAATATGAGCAATACCAGATTCGATATTCTTTTTCACACGACGTTTACGTGTTGGTTTAGCCAAGACTTTTACCTCCTATATTATTTTTTCTTACCAGCAATCGCAACAGCTTTACCTTTACGAGTGCGAGCGTTGTTTTTAGTGTTTTGTCCACGGACGGGAAGTCCACGACGGTGACGGATACCACGGTATGAACCGATTTCCATCAAACGTTTGATGTTCAAGTTTACTTCACGACGAAGGTCACCTTCAACTTTGATTGCATCCACTTCACGACGGATAGCATCTTCTTGATCTGATGTAAGATCATGCACACGAACATCTTCTGAGATTCCAGCAGCAGCCAAAATTTTCTTAGATGTTGCAAGTCCGATACCATAAACATAAGTCAATGAGATTACTACGCGTTTGTCATTTGGAATGTCAACTCCAGCAATACGAGCCATGTTTTCTCCTTTCTATCTTATCCTTGACGTTGTTTGTGTTTTGGATTTGCTGGGCAAATTACCATAACACGACCATTACGACGAATAACTTTACAGTATTCGCAAATTGGTTTGACCGATGGTCTTACTTTCATTTCTTATCCCTCCAAGTTTTTCGATTATTTAAAGCGGTAAGTGATACGTCCACGTGTCAAGTCATATGGACTCATTTCGACAGTAACACGATCTCCCGCTAAAATACGAATATAGTTTTTACGAATTTTACCAGAAACTGTTGCTAAAATCTGATGTCCATTTTCAAGTTCAACCGTAAACATTGCATTCGGCATTGTATCAACTACTTTGCCTTCAACTTCAATCACATCGTCTTTTGCCACGCAAAAGCACCTCCATAAATTTCGATTCGATGCCTCTAGACACAGAGACAACAATTATAAGTCAGACTATCTCAGTATAACATTTGTAGCGGATTTTTGCAAGTGTGAAAAACGCTTTATTTCAAATTTGTCAATACTTTTTCGATATCTGAGAAGACATCATTGATATCTTGATTACCTTCGATGTCATGAACCAAACCTTTGGCACGGTAGTGAGCAATGATTGGTTCCCCTTGAGCAATATTGACATCCAAACGACGTTTTACTGTCTCAGGCTTATCATCTTCACGTTGGTAGTAATCTTCTTCTTTATAGTCAACTGGTGGGTTAAAGACCTTGTGGAAAGTTTCTCCAGTTACGCGGTGGATGATACGGCCACTCAAACGTTCCAAGAGGCTGTCTGGATTCACTTCGATGTTGATAACACCTTCTAGTTCGATGCCAAGTTCAGCCAATGTTTTGTCCAAGGCATGAGCTTGTTCGATTGTACGTGGGTAACCATCCAACAAGAATCCTGTTTCTTTAATATCATCTTGTGAAAGACGTTCTTTTACGATCCCATTTGTAACTTCGTCAGGAACCAATTCACCCTTGTCAATGTATGACTTAGCAAGAACACCCATTTCAGTTTGATTTGCCATAGCAGCGCGGAACATATCACCCGTTGAGATATGTGCAACATGGAATTGTTCTACTATTTTTGCTGCTTGAGTTCCCTTACCTGCACCAGGTAAGCCCATAATCAAAAGATTCATGATCTGATCTCCTTATTTTATTTTTAAATAGAAGCAAAAAGTCTTTTCACCCCTATTTAAAAACAAAATAGAAGAGGGGAGACCAAACTCTCACTAATGTCAGAGTTAAACCTCCACTCCCTCAGCATTTACTGATTCAGTAAATGCTTTTATTCTGTTCTGTCCATGAAACCAACATACTTACGTTTTAATAGGTAGCCTTCCAATTGTTTGATTCCTTCAATACCTGTAGAGATAATGATCAAAAGACTGGTTCCTCCAAAAGCAACTGCTTCTGAAAGTCCGAAAACATCTTTTGCTACGATCGGTAAAATAGAAATCACACCAAGGAAGAGGGAACCAACAGTTGCAAGACGACGAAGAAGTTTAGACATATATTCTTCTGTACCTTTACCGGGACGAACTCCGTGGATATAGGCACCGCTCTTTTGTAAGTTTTCTGCCGCTTTTTCAGGATTAATCTGTACAAACGTATAGAAGAATGTAAAGAGAATAATCAACAGAGCATACATGGCAATACCAGTTGGTGAAGTTGTTGCCAGCATTTCTTGTGCTGTTCTTACCCAAGCCCAATCATGACCTGTAGCGCTCAAAAACTGAAGAATAGCCGCAGGCGCTGCAGTAATCGAACTTGCAAAGATAACAGGGATAACTCCAGCAGGGTTTACCTTCAAAGGAAGGTAAGAGCTAGATGGAGCACCTTGTGCAACCTTTGTATATTGGATTGGGATTTTGTATTCTGCTTGTTGAACATAAGTTGTAAAGTAAATGATCAACAAAACAGTAATAATCAAGATGATTACGAAAATGATAGATGAGTTGATACGGCTACTTGGAACGTTAACAAAGTAGTCTACATAGATGCCCTGAATCATCTCTGGAATTGAAGCAACAATCCCTGCAAAGATAATCATAGAAACACCATTTCCGTATCCCTTATCTGTAATTTGCTCTCCCAACCACGTCACAATCATGCTACCAGCTGTTAGGATGATACCAATCATGATGAAGACTTGTGGAGTAAGAGCCGTTTTCAACAATTGAGCTCCAGCCAAAGTATTAAAACCAGCTGTAATCCCGATAGATTGCACAAAGGCTAGACCAAGAGCAATATAACGAGTAGCTTGATTCAATTTTCTTCGACCTACTTCCCCTTGTTTCCCCCACTCTACAAACTTGGGTAAAATATCCATTTGCAAGAGTTGGACAACGATAGAAGCCGTAATGTAGGGACTAACACCAAGAGCAAAAACTGAGAAGTTTTTCATGGCATTCCCTGACACCAAGCTCAACATGTTTAAGAAGGATAATCCACTTAAAGCATTCAAGCTATTGGCATTGACACCAGGAACTGTAATACTAGTCCCGATACGAAAGACCAAAACGATAAAAATTGTAAATAAAATTTTTGATCGAACCTGCTTAACTTTAAGAGCTTCTCTTAATAATTTAAAAAACATAGGTCACCTCTCTTAGATGACTTCTACTGAACCACCTTTAGCAGTGATAGCTTCTTCAGCTGATTTAGAGAATTTAGCTGCTTTCACAGTCAATTTCTTAGTCAACTCACCGTTACCAAGAATTTTAACACCTGATTTTTCAGCTTTAACAATTCCTGCTTCGATAAGAACAACTGGAGTAACTTCAGCACCATCTTCAAAGACGTTCAATTGGTCAAGGTTCACAATTGCGTATTCTTTAGCGTTGATGTTAGTGAATCCACGTTTTGGAAGACGACGGAACAATGGAGTTTGTCCACCTTCAAAACCAAGGCGAACTCCGCCACCGCTACGAGCTTTTTGACCTTTTTGACCACGACCAGATGTTTTACCGTTACCTGATGAAGTACCACGACCAACGCGGTTACGTACTTTACGAGAACCTTCTGCAGGTTTCAATTCATGAAGTTTCATTTTTATTTTCTCCTCTTTTGTAAAATGCTAGCGCCGATAAGGGAGAAAAGGTTGTCTCCCCCATCAACTCGCCTATACGACGTCATCATAGATGACTATATCTAGTTTTAGGGGATGGTATACTGCACATCCCCTAAAAATTCATTAGTTTACTTCTTCAACTGTTACCAAGTGAGATACTGCAGTGATCATACCACGGATAGCAGCGTTATCTTCTTTAATAACAGAGCTGTTCAATTTGCCAAGTCCAAGTGCTACAACAGTTTTACGTTGTGATGGAATGCGTCCGATTGGAGACTTAGTCAAAGTAATTTTAATTTGAGCCATTTTATCCCCTTTCTTATGCCAAATCAGAAACTGAAATACCACGAAGGGCAGCAACTTCTTCAGCGCGTTTCAATTGTTTCAAACCTTCAACAGTTGCACGAACAATGTTGATTGGAGTGTTAGAACCAAGTGATTTAGATGTAATATCTGCCACACCTGCCAATTCCACAACGGCACGAACTGCACCACCAGCGGCAACTCCAGAACCTTCTACAGCAGGTTTCAACAATACTTTAGCTCCACCAAATTCTGAAAGAACTTCGTGTGGGATTGTTGTTCCAACCATAGGAACTTCGATCAAGTTTTTCTTAGCATCATCTACTGCTTTACGGATTGCTTCTGGAACTTCTTGAGCTTTACCAGTACCAAATCCTACGCGACCGTTGTGGTCACCAACAACAACAAGAGCTGCGAAACGAAGACGACGTCCACCTTTAACAACTTTTGTAACACGGTTGACAGCAACTACGCGTTCTTCTAATTCAACTGCATTGTCTTTAAATGCCATTTTCTAGTGTCCTCCTATTAGAATTTCAATCCGTTTTCACGAGCTGCATCAGCCAAAGCTTTCACACGTCCGTGATATAGATATCCACCGCGGTCGAACACCACTTCTGAAATACCTTTAGCGTTTGCACGTTCTGCAACGAGTTTACCGACAGCAACGGCTTGTTCAGTTTTAGTTCCTTTTGAAACTTCTTTGTCAAGAGTTGAAGCACTTGCGAGCGTTACACCCGCTACGTCATCAATCACTTGAGCGTAGATGCCTGTATTAGAACGGAATACGTTCAAACGTGGGCGATCAGCAGTTCCAGAGAGTTTTCCGCGAACGCGACGGTGGCGTTTTTGGCGGAGTTTGTTTTTATCTGGTTTTGAAATCACAGTTTTCACCTCTTTAGTTTTAAATCGTGTGCTATGCACAAAGTTGGAAAATAGGTTGGTGGTTGAGAATCAACCACTCAACATTATTTACCTGTTTTACCTTCTTTACGGCGAACGAATTCACCAACGTAACGGATACCTTTACCTTTATATGGTTCTGGTGAACGAAGGCTACGTACGTAAGCAGCTGTTTGACCAACTACTTCTTTTGAAATTCCGCTAACAACGATTGTTGTTGGGTTTGGAAGTTCAAAAGTAATTCCTTCTGGAGCTTCAACTTCGTCTGGATGAGATTTACCAACAGCCAAAACAAGTTTAGATCCTTGAAGTTGTGCACGGTAACCAACCCCGCGCATTTCAAGTTCTTTCTTGAATCCTTCTGATACACCAACAACCATGTTGTTCAAAAGGGCACGAGTAGTTCCGTGGATAGTTTTCATTTCTTTTGAATCGTTTGGACGGTGAAGAGTTACTTCAGTACCTTCCACACGGATTTCAATATCTTTTGAGAACTCACGAGTAAGTTCTCCTTTAGGTCCTTTTACAGTTACAACGTTGTCATTGTTAGTGATTTCAACACCAGCAGGCAACACGATAACTTTATTACCAATACGTGACATGTTTTTAATTCTCCTGTTAAATTGTCAGGCCAGAACGGCCAGTTTTCACGGGGTTAAATCGATTTCTCGATTTGAAGGGACATTTAGGTTTCAATTTCAAAGTGAATCTAGGCAGCGTCTCGCAGGCATAACTTTGGGTTAGGCAAGAGACGATAACGACGAGTCACAAAGAAATTGGGAGCTAAATATTACCAAACGTAAGCGATAACTTCTCCACCAACATTCTTTTGGCGTGCTTCTTTATCAGTAAGCAAACCTTCAGAAGTTGAAAGGATAGCAATTCCAAGTCCGTTAAGAACTTTTGGAAGGTCTTCACGTTTTTTGTAGACACGAAGTCCTGGTTTAGAAACACGTTTCAAGTTAGTGATAACTTTTTCACCGTTTGGTCCATATTTAAGGAATACACGGATGATGCCTTGTTTGTCATCTTCGATGATTTCAACGTTTTTTACAAAACCTTCGCGTTTAAGGATTTCAGCAATCCCTTTTTTGATGTTTGATGCAGGTACTTCAAGTACTTCGTGTTTAGCTTGGTTAGCGTTACGAATACGAGTTAGGAAGTCTGCGATTGGGTCAGTCATAACCATTTTGTTTTTCTCCTCTTACTAGTAGTTTGCAAGTTGCACTTGCTAGTTAATACATGATGCAAAGAGCGTAACAGCACGAGCAAAAATAGGCAATTTGATGCAGGAGCGATGCTCCAAAGAAAATTGGTCTTTTTTGCCAAAGCTGTAGCTCGTGTTCAAATTGGCAAGCCCAACTGAACCCGGACTAAACTCTGTGTGAAAAAGATAAACTTTCCTAGAAACTTCAGTTTCTTCGTCAAGTTTCCTATTTTCACTTAGAGTTTTGACGCCCTTGATATCTTAAATTACCAAGATGCTTTTGTTACACCAGGGATTTGTCCTTTGTAAGCTAATTCACGGAAGCAAACACGGCAAAGTTTAAATTTGCGGTAAACTGAATGTGGACGACCACATTTTTCACAACGAGTATAAGCTTGAGTAGAGAACTTCGCTGGACGTTTGTTCTTAGCAATCATTGATTTTTTAGCCATTAGATTTACCTCCTATATTATTTTGCAAAAGGCATTCCAAGGCCTGTAAGCAATGCACGTGACTCTTCGTCAGTGTTAGCAGTTGTTACGATAACGATGTCAAGACCACGAGTTTTGTCAACGTCATCGAAGTTGATTTCTGGGAAAATCAATTGTTCTTTCACACCAAGCGTGTAGTTTCCGCGTCCATCAAATGATTTTGTTGGAACACCGTGGAAGTCACGTACACGTGGAAGTGAAACTGAAACCAATTTATCCAAGAATTCGTACATACGTTCACCACGAAGGGTAACTTTTGCACCGATCGCAACACCTTCACGAAGACGGAAGCCGGCGATTGATTTTTTAGCTTTAGTGATAAGTGGTTTTTGACCTGAGATAAGTGCCAATTCTTCAGCAGCTTTTTCAAGGCTTTTAGCGTTTGATACAGCTTCACCAACACCCATGTTCAAAACGATCTTATCTACTTTAGGCACAGCCATCACTGATGAGTAGTTGAATTGTTCTGTCAAAGCAGGAACTACTTCATTAAGATATTTTTCTTTTAAACGATTTGCCATTATACTTCTCCTTTCCTTCGTGATTAATCAAGCACTTCGCCTGATTTTTTGTTGTAGCGAACTTTTTTACCGTCTACAAATTTGTAACCAACACGACCAGCTACACCATTTTTGTCCAAAACTTGAACGTTTGATACGTGGATAGCTGCTTCTTTCTCGATGATACCACCTTGAGGAAGCTCGTTAGTTGGACGTTGGTGTTTCTTAACGATGTTAACACCTTCAACGATAACTTTGTTTACTTTTGGAAGGGCAGTAAGGACAACAGCTTCTGTTCCCTTATCTTTACCAGCGATTACGCGAACTTTGTCGCCTTTTTTTACAAACATTAGGTTTCTCCTTGATTTTTCTTACGCCCATAAGGGCACCCTGGAGGTAAATCCAGGGGACTAGTTTGTTTCTAAAAATTAAAGTACTTCTGGAGCAAGTGACACGATCTTCATGAAGCCACCTTCACGCAATTCACGTGCAACTGGACCAAAGATACGTGTTCCGCGAGGAGTTTTGTCTTCACGGATGATAACTGCTGCGTTTTCGTCAAATTTGATGTATGAACCATCAGCACGACGAGCACCTGATTTAGTACGAACGATAACTGCTTTAACAACGTCACCTTTTTTAACCGCACCACCAGGAGTAGCTTGTTTTACAGATGCCACGATAACATCACCGATGTTTGCAAATTTACGTCCTGAACCACCAAGAACTTTGATAGTCAAGATTTCGCGAGCACCGCTGTTGTCTGCGACTTTCAAACGAGTTTCTGTTTGAATCATTTCAGTTTTCTCCTTTCAGGTTTGATTAGATGATGACCGCTTCTTCAACAACTTCTACAAGACGGAAACGTTTTGTAGCTGAAAGCGGACGAGTTTCCATGATACGTACGATATCGCCTTCTTTGGCAACATTGTTTTCATCATGAGCTTTGTATTTTTTAGAGTAGTTAATACGTTTACCATAGACTGGGTGGTTACGTTTTGTTTCAACTACAACTGTGATTGTCTTGTCCATTTTGTCAGATACAACACGTCCAACAAGAACTTTACGATTATTGCGTTCCATTGAAATTTCTCCTTCCCTAGTCTATTATTTCGCTTCAGATTGAACTGTTTTGATACGAGCGATTTGTTTTTTAACTTCTTTCAAGCGAGCTGTTTGTTCCAATTGACCAGTAGCAGCTTGGAAACGAAGTTCAAACAATTCTTTTTTCAATTCGTTTTCGCGCTTCGCGAGTTCTTCTTGAGAAAGACCACGAAGTTCTTTAACAAATTCTTTTACTTCATTAAGTTTCATGCCTTCTCCTTATTCTGCTTCACGTTTTACGAATTTACATTTAACTGGCAATTTGTGGCTAGCAAGACGAAGCGCTTCGCGAGCGATCTCTTCAGATACACCAGCGATTTCGAACATCACTTTACCACGTTTAACTGGTGCTACCCAACCTTCAGGTGCCCCTTTACCAGATCCCATACGCACACCGATAGCTTTAGCAGTGTATGATTTGTGTGGGAAGATTTTAATCCAAACTTTACCACCACGTTTCATGTAACGAGTCATGGCGATACGAGCAGCTTCGATTTGGCGGTTAGTGATCCAGTGGCTAGTTGTAGCTTGAAGACCGTATTCACCGAATGCTACTTCTTTTCCACCTTTTGCTTCACCGCGCATTTTTCCACGGAATTCACGACGGTGTTTAACACGTTTAGGTACTAACATTGGTTATTTACCTCCTTTAGTGTTTTTGCGAGCTGGAAGAACTTCACCACGGTAGATCCATACTTTAACACCAAGTTTACCGTATGTAGTATCTGCTTCTTCCCAAGCGTAATCGATATCTGCACGAAGTGTGTGAAGTGGAACAGTTCCTTCAGAGTATCCTTCAGCACGGGCGATATCTGCACCGTTCAAACGACCTGATACTTGAGTTTTGATTCCTTTAGCTCCAGCACGCATTGCACGTTGGATTGCTTGTTTTTGTGCACGACGGAAAGCAACACGTTGCTCCAATTGACGAGCAATTCCTTCACCTACAAGGTGAGCATCCAAATCAGGTTGTTTGATTTCGATGATGTTGATGTGTACTTGTTTTCCAGTCAATTTGTTAAGTTTCGCACGGAGTGCATCAACATTAGCACCACCTTTACCGATTACCATACCTGGTTTAGCAGTGTGAAGTGAAACGTTAACTTTGTTTACTGCGCGTTCGATTTCAATAGTTGAAACTGCTGCGTCAGCAAGTTCTTTTTGAACGAATTTACGGATTGCAAGATCTTCATGAAGGTAATCCGCGTATTCTTTTTCAGCATACCATTTGGCATCCCAATCACGGATGATGCCGACACGCATACCAATTGGATGTACTTTTTGACCCACGATTTTACCTCCTTATTTTTCTGCAACAGCTACAGTGATGTGAGCTGTACGTTTGTTGATTGGTGAAGCTGAACCTTTCGCACGTGGACGGAAACGTTTCATAGTTGGTCCTTCGTTTGCGAATGCTTCAGATACTACCAAGTTAGCTTTATCCAAACCAAAGTTGTTTTCAGCGTTAGCTACAGCTGAGTTCAAAACTTTCAAGATGATTTCAGCAGCTTTGTTTGGAGTGAATGTCAAGATTGCGATTGCATCGGCTACGCTTTTACCACGGATGTTATCAAGAACAAGACGTGATTTACGAGGTGAAACACGTACTGTACGAGCCATTGCTTTAGCTGAAGTAATTTCTGCCATTTATGTTCTCCTTATTTTCTACGTGTTTTCTTGTCGTCTGCAGCGTGACCTTTGTAAGTACGAGTTGGTGCAAATTCACCAAGTTTGTGACCTACCATGTCTTCTTGGATGTAAACAGGTACGTGTTTACGTCCGTCATAAACTGCAATAGTGTAACCAATGAAACTTGGGAAGATCGTTGAACGACGTGACCAAGTTTTAATAACTTTTTTCTTTTCGTCGTTAGCTTGAGCTTCAACTTTTTTCATCAAATGCTCATCGACGAAAGGTCCTTTTTTAAGACTGCGTCCCATTTTTATATTTTCTCCTTTAAATGTTGTACCACAGCGGCTTGCGCTCCTATGGAGCGCTACCGAGCTGGCGGATTTACTAGTTGCTTAAGCAACTAGTTTAATATTATTTCTCGTTGCGACGACGAACGATAAGTTTGTCAGATTTCGCTTTCTTGTTACGAGTTTTAAGACCAAGAGCAGGTTTGCCCCATGGAGTAGATGGTGCTTTACGACCAACTGGTGCTTTACCTTCACCACCACCGTGTGGGTGATCGTTAGGGTTCATTACAGAACCACGAACTGTTGGGCGGATACCTTTCCAACGGCTACGTCCTGCTTTACCAAGGTTTACAAGTCCATGTTGTTCGTTTCCGACAACACCAACTGTAGCACGGCAAGTTCCAAGAATCATACGAACTTCACCTGATTGAAGACGAACAAGTACGTATTTACCTTCAGAACCCAATACTTGAGCAGATGCTCCAGCAGCACGTACCAATTCACCACCACGACCTGGTTTCAACTCGATGTTGTGGATCAAAGTACCAACTGGGATGTTAGCAAGTGGAAGAGCGTTTCCGACTTTGATATCTGCTTCTGGACCTGAAACGATACGTTGACCTACTTCAAGACCTTTTGGAGCGATGATGTATGCTTTCACACCGTCAGTGTAGTGTACAAGAGCGATGTTTGCAGAACGGTTTGGATCGTACTCGATTGTTTTAACAACTGCTTCAACGTTGTCTTTGTTACGTTTGAAGTCAACCAAACGGTAGAAACGTTTGTGTCCACCACCTTGGTGACGAACAGTGATACGACCGTTGTTGTTACGACCAGCCTTGCTCTTCAATGCAACAAGCAATGATTTTTCAGGAGTGCTTGTTGTGATTTCAGCGAAATCCAAAGAAGTCATATTACGGCGACCGTTTGTTGTTGGTTTATAAACACGAATTCCCACGATATTTCCTCCTTAGATTATTCAGCTTCAGCAGCAAACAACTCGATTGCTTTAGAATCAGCTGTAAGTGTGATGATAGCTTTTTTAGTTTTGTTAGTAAAACCAGTGTAACGTCCAACACGTTTAGCTTTTGGTTTTACGTTGATTGTGTTAACATTAGCGACTTTAACACCTTCGAAAGCAGCTTCAACAGCTTGCTTGATCAAAAGTTTGTGTGCACGAGTGTCAACTTCAAATACATATTTTCCTGCTTCAAGTTGAGCCATTGAGCTTTCAGTGATGACAGGTTTTTTGATAACATCATACAAATTCATTATGCAAGAACCTCCTCGATTTTAGAGATAGCTGCTTGAGTAACAAGAAGTTTGTCACTATTTGCGATGTCAAGAACACTTGCAGTTGTAGCAGTCGCAACTTTCACGTTTGGAAGGTTACGAGCTGAGAGAGCTGCGAATTCGTTTCCTTCTTCAAGAATAACAAGGACTTTAGAATCGATGCTCAAAGCTGCAAGAACTTTTGCAAATTCAGCAGTTTTTGGAGCTGTAAATTCAAGAGAATCAACGGCTACAAATTTATTTTCAGCAACTTTTTCTGAGTAAACAGATTTAAGCGCAAGGCGACGAACTTTTTGAGGAAGTTTGTACGCATAGCTACGTGGAGTTGGTCCGAAGACGATTCCACCACCACGCCATTGTGGAGAGCGGATAGAACCTTGACGAGCACGTCCAGTTCCTTTTTGACGCCATGGTTTGCGTCCGCCACCTGAAACAGCTGAGCGGTTTTTAACTGCGTGAGTTCCTTGACGAAGGCTAGCACGTTGGCTGATGATCACATCAAACACAACAGATTGGTTTGGTTCGATACCAAAGATTGCATCGTTAAGAACAACTTCGCCCGCTTGTTTACCAGTTTGGTCGAATAATGTTACATTTGCCATTTTGACTGTATTCCCCTTTCCTTATTATTTACCAGCTTTAACTGCTGATTTGATAGTGATAAGAGATTTCTTAGCACCTGGTACGTTACCTTTGATAAGGATAACGTTCTTTTCTGGAACAACTTGTACAACTTCAAGGTTTTGAATTGTTACACGGTCACCACCCATACGTCCTGCAAGGTTTTTACCTTTGAATACGCGGTTAGGTGCAACAGGTCCCATAGAACCTGGACGACGGTGGTAACGAGAACCGTGAGCCATTGGTCCACGTGATTGTCCGTGGCGTTTGATAACACCTTGGAAACCTTTACCTTTAGAAGTACCAGTTACGTCAACAACGTCTCCAGCTGCGAATGTTTCAACTGTGATTTCAGCACCAACTTCCAAGCCTTCAACGTTTTTGAATTCACGAATGAAGCGCTTAGGAGCCGTGTTAGCTTTCGCGACATGTCCTTTAGCAGGTTTGTTGCTCAATACTTCGCGTTTGTCATCGAAACCAACTTGGATAGCGTTGTATCCGTCTGTTTCAACAGTTTTAACTTGAAGAACAACGTTTGGAGTTGCTTCAATAACTGTTACAGGGATCAATTCGCCAGCTTCAGTGAAGATTTGAGTCATTCCCACTTTTTTCCCTAAGATTCCTTTTGTCATGAGAAAATAGTTCCTTTTCTATATTTTTTATTCAAAAAGTTTTTAACGAGCGTTTTTTATGCTCAAGTTATCAAGCTTTAGATTAAAGTTTGATTTCTACGTTTACACCACTTGGAAGATCCAATTTCATCAACGCATCAACTGTTTTTTGAGTTGGGTTAACGATATCGATCAAACGTTTGTGTGTACGCATTTCAAATTGTTCGCGAGAGTCTTTGTATTTGTGAGTCGCACGAATGATTGTGTAGAGGCTACGCTCAGTTGGAAGTGGGATTGGACCCGCAACTTGTGCACCTGTACGAGTAGCTGATTCTACGATTTTTGCAGCCGCTGTGTCAAGCGTACGGTGTTCGTAAGCTTTCAAACGGATACGGATTTTTTTGTTTGCCATCTTTTTCTCCTTTTCGTCTATTTAAGATAATAGGCTAGCTCCACAAGAAAACCGACGCGGTGTTGCGTGGCAATGCAACCGAGCGTGTCGCAACCTCTTGCATCAAAGCTAAGGCTGTAATTTACAGCACCATAATAGAATAACACAAAGCCCCTGCGATTGCAAGGGATTTGTTGCTGTTTTTTCGTTTTTTTATAATGAAACTGTTTTCTTTTTTGATAGGTCATTTATTTAACTATTTTCATAGAAGAAAGTTAGTCTCTCTTCACCTGTTCATAGCTTTCTTTTCCATCATTGAGCTTGTCCCAAATCACTACTTGCCCACTTTTGAGGGATTTTTGCACATCGATGATTCGTTGATTGGACGAACCTCGAAACTGGAGCATGAGATTTCTCTTAGTTCGGTCATACCGTCCATCGACAAGGATGTCAATTAGTGATAAGAGTTCCAGTTTATCTGGAGTTTCCAACATCATTTCTTCCCAAGTGTAGCCGGTCCATGACCAGATGTCCTTGTCTGGCAATTCCTTTCGAATCCGCTTCACGAGTGGCAAGAGAATACCTGTATTGAGAAAAGGCTCCCCTCCCAGCAGGGTCAAGCCTTGAACATAGGGTTGGGCAAGGTCTGACATAATCTGTTCTTCTAATTCTGCTGTATAAGGAATTCCGGCATTGAAGGACCAGGTCGCTACATTATAACACCCCTCGCAGTGAAACATGCAACCTGCTACATAGAGAGAGTTGCGCACGCCTTCTCCATCTACAAAGTTAAAGGCCTTGTAGTCGATGATACGCCCTTGACTGAGCTCCTCGCTTTTCCATTCTTGTGGTTTTGGATTATTCATTCGCTACCTCTATCCAATAACGCTCCACACCATCACGAACATCCTCAAGGAGCCCACCATTTGCTAAAATGACTGCTCGACTAGCAGGATTATTCACGCTACAGGTCACCAGAGCCTTCTTGATGTTCTTTTCCTTAGCAACTTGCAAGCCCTGACGGAGAGTTTCCTTAGCATAATCCTTGCCTCTTTCTGATGGACGAATGGAGTAGCCAATGTGGCCACCTTCTTCTAGTAAAAAGTTACTGAGGCGCAACCGGAGATTAAGAAATCCAATTGCTTTACCTTTCACAGAAAAAGCTACTAACTGAATTGCGGGAACCCATCCTTCAGTCAAATTAATCCCCATTTCCTGATTCTGATTACTTTCCAACCATTCCTCATAAGAAAAATTTTCTGTATCCCTGAAACCACCGTCGTGAGGCGACTGATATTTTTCAAACTCTGCCATCATCTCTAAAACTGTTTCTTTATCTGCTAATCTTGGTCTTCGAAGTTCCATCCTTACCTCCCACTAAGAGAAAAGCGAGAGCTGACTCTCACTTTTATTTCTTCTTATTCTTGTTTAAAAATTGTTCTCTGAGGCTAAGCAAACGTTCTTTCTTACCAGCTCCACCTTTAGAGTGTTTCTCGTGATAACGGGTCACTTGTGCACGTCCCTTATCATCTAATTGATATTTTCCCATTTCAGTTCTTTCTAATTTGTTACTTGATGGCCAGCTATTTTAATCGTTGAACCATTCATATGTTTGACACGCGCAGCGATTTCCTTGTGACGTCCATTAACCATCGGACGCGCTTGAGGATTACCTAGGTAGCCACAAGTTCGTTTGACCACATCTACTGTTTTAGGGTCGCTATTGCCACAGTTTGGACAAGCAAATCCTCTCTCAGTTGGTTCAAAATCCCCTTCAAAGTCACACTTGTAGCAACGGTCAATTGGTGTATTGGTCCCTAGATAGCCGACACGGTCATAGGCATAGTCCCAGACAGCTTCCAAGGCCTTTGGATTTTGCTGAAGGACTGGATACTCACAGTAATGAATGAAACCACCTGACGCACCTGCTTCTGGATAGACTTTCTCAAAGTCCAATTTTTCAAACGGTGTTGGATTTTTACGAACATCGTAGTGGAAAGAATTGGTGTAGTATTCCTTGTCTGTAATATCAGGAATAGAGCCAAACTTGTCTGTATCTAGTCGGCAGAAACGATCTGTCAAACTTTCAGATGGTGTTGAGTAGATAGAGAAATGATAGCCATATTGGTCAGACCACTCTTCTACACGGCGTTTCATATCGCGAATGATGTCTAGCGTGAATTCCTTAGCATCTGGATTGCTTTCCCAGCTGTTACCAAAGAAAACAGTCGCTACTTCATACAAACCGATATAGCCCAGCGAAACTGTTGCCCGACGATTCTTAAAGAGCTGGTCAACACTTTCTTCTTTACCTAGACGATGGCCAAAAGCACCGTACTGATAAAGGATAGGAGCATTGGCTGGTGTCGCCTCTTTAGTGCGTTCGACACGGTAAACAAGAGCATCTTCAGCGATATTCATACGCTCGTTGAAGATTTCCCAGAACTTATTCATGTCACCATCAGACTCGAGGGCGATGCGAGGAAGATTGACCGTCACAACGCCTAGATTCATCCGACCTGAATTGACTTCTACGCCATTCTCGTCTTTCCATCCTTGAAGGAAAGAACGACAACCCATAGGAACTTTGAAAGAACCTGTCAAGTCAACAATCTTATCATAAGACAAGACGTCTGGATACATCCGCTTGGTTGCGCACTCTAGAGCCAACTGCTTGATGTCGTAGTTGGGTGTCCCTTCCTCTAAGTTGAGTCCTCTTTTAAGCGTGAAGATAAGTTTAGGGAAGATAGCTGTTCGATGTTCTGAACCAAGGCCCTTGATTCGGATGTTCAAGATAGCTTTTTGAATTTCACGCTCAAAACGATTGGTTCCCAGACCAAAACCGAGCGAAGTAAAAGGTGTTTGCCCATTTGAAGTGAAGAGAGTATTGATTTCATACTCAAGAGATTGCATGGCATCATAGATGTCTTTTTGCGTTTTCTTCCAAGCGTAATCTTCCCGTTTTTCAGGCAAGACCCATTCTTCTGCATCTTTGAGGTGTTTTTGGTAATTCTTCTCTGCGTAAGGAGCCAAGACTTCATCGATACGGTCAGCTGAACAGCCACCGTACTGGCTAGAAGCAACGTTGGCGATGATTTGGGAAATCTGAGCTGTCGCAGTCTGGATAGACTTGGGACTTTCTACCTCTGCATTTCCAATCTTAAAACCATTTTCCAACATACCTTTAAAATCAATCAAACAGCAGTTGGTCATAGGGGTATAAGGACTGTAGTCCAAATCGTGATAGTGGATATCCCCCTTTTGGTGGGCATTGGCTACGTGCTTAGGAAGCATTTGCAGTCCGATTGATTTCCCAACAATCCCTGCTGTCAAATCACGCTGGGTATTAAAGACATCACTGTCCTTATTAGCATTTTCATTGACAACTGCCTGATCTTTATTGAGAAGCTTATGGATACTAAAGTTAATATCTGTCGCTTTTGAGCGCTCAAAATCCCTCTGTGTCCGATAAGTGATATACTCCTCAGCTAGCGCATATTCTTTGGCTTCAAGGAGTTCATGTTCTACGATATTTTGAATTTCGTAAATCTTAACCCCCTGTGGAAAGCGACTATGAATTTCTGTGACAATTCGCTCGGTCAAAGCATTTAGGCGTTTTTCGACCAAGGGTGTCACATCCATAACCTTGTCTGCCGCCTTGTGGATAGCCTTGTCAATCTTGTCCACATCAAATGCAACACGTCTCCCATCTCGTTTTTCAACGAAGAGGGTTGCTAAAGTTGTAATT
Source organism: Streptococcus mitis (assembly GCF_047465045.1). Lineage (GTDB taxonomy): Bacteria > Bacillota > Bacilli > Lactobacillales > Streptococcaceae > Streptococcus > Streptococcus mitis_DT. The sequence goes on along the minus strand of NZ_JASHAR010000002.1, from coordinate 190,397 downwards.
TTTTCTTCTAGTGCAATCATATACATGCTCGTTTCTAAAATGTTCTTTCTAAAAAGTATTATACCACTCTAAAAATAAAAATCAATATCTTGTGTTAAAAATCCTAAAATTTTTAAAAATACACAAGATATTGATTTTGTTATTTGATTTTATAGACTTTAAACTCTGAATAATCAGTCTTTACTTGTTGATAATTTTCTTTTAAGAGTGTCTCCGCCTCAGACCAGAGAGCCACCTTGTCGTTTACCACAATCACCTTAGGTTGGTTTTCTTTCAAGTCATGAATCAAGGTAGTTTTATTTTCTTCTGTATTCGTATAAAGAAGAGGTGATGGGAACATGGATCCAGCCAAACGCTGACTTTCTTTATACATTTGAACATGAGAATCCCAAATATAGATTTGGTCACCATCACTCGTCTCTTGTTTGACTCTGTCTACTACTTGATGTTGTTCTCTATAAGAAGCTGGATGCAAAACAAAACGAGCCACAAAAGGAATTGCAATCAGATAAACCACCACTAGGATAGGTAAGTAGAGATTCCCCTTCATAAATTTTTTCCATAAAGTAGGAGCTTCTTCTCTTCTCCGACGACGATCTCCTCTAGCTGAATGTTTCCCACGAATACTGGTCATCAAAAGAAGGAGTAAAAATGGAAGGATTAGAATCAAACACGAACCGTGAAGAGGTTCTTGAGAAAAAAGCAACAAGGCTAATACAAATATGAAAGCAAAACTAGCTGGTACTGAAATAACATATAATCTTGATGCCTTTGATTGGAACAAACCTAGAAAAACAAGGAAGAGAGCTCCTAAACCAAAGGTCAACAAACCATAGAATAGAACATTATCCATTAGTTGGGGATTGATAAAGACCTGAAGGGAATCAATCGGATATAAAAGACTTCCTAGAGCTTCTCCAAAGCCACCTGAAGCAAGAACATAATATCCTACTGGGTAAAAAATGAGAGAAAAGCCAAGTGCTGCTGCAAAAAACTGATAAACTCCATGAGCAAAGCGCCCATGTCCAACATTAAAGACAAACAAACCAATTGTTACTACTGCAATAAAGAGAAGACTTGTAAGAGGCTCTATGAAAAATGATAGGGCCAAGAAAATCCCCAGACGTAGAAATCCCTTGTCATGGTTAGGAGTTGATAGATAAGCTGCTATGAACGAAAATCCTGCAAACAGAAATGGCAAAGCTAAAATCGTAGCATATCCTCCGCCAAAACCGAGACCGGATACCAAAATATAAAATATGGTTAGGAGTTGCTTGGCTTGTTCCCTTTGTCCCGTCAGATAGTCAGTTGAAGAAAAGAGGAAGTAACCTCCTCCTAAGAGGGCTAGCCATTCTACCAAGGCAAAAAGGATGCCTCCTTGGGTGATGTAAAGTAGCAAGTAATAAATAAGACCGTGACTTGCATAATAGCTACTGTAAAGCTGTCCTCCCTGATGTAAAGCCCACCCTATATACAAATCCTGCGCCTGAGAGGGACTTACCATATCTAAAAGTAAAGGTAGCACCACAGAAAAAACCGTTGCAATCGTACTTCCAATGATGAGTCTGAAAAACGGAAAAGCTACCTGTTCTTCTTTTTCTACATGAGATTCAAGGTTCCTATCCAATCTATTTTCAATCTCATTACTCTGTATCGTTTTGGATACTTCTTCTATTCTGCCATATACAGCCATGTCGTTTCTCCTATTCAATTTATCTGTCTTAGTATATCAAAAAGACCTAAAATTGTCAGCTTGCGATGGCTGTTTGAGCGATTTTTTGCATAGTTTCACAAAGGTTTCAATTTCCCGAAATCGGTGTAAATGCGTCTGTTTAAATGACATGATATAATCCAATTCTTTCTGAGTCAGCATCGTCCCTCCCTATATCTTTCTATTCGTAAAAAGCAAGAAAAAGAGGACTGGTTTGTGTCCTCAGTCCTAGATTTCTTATAAGATAGGGGCGAATAACTGGGCAATTTCCTTAATCAATTTTTGATGCCAGCTATTTTTTATCGTATGAGGGAAAATTTCTTGCGATGATGAAAAAATCTCCCGAAAATCTTTTTGAATCTCAGCAATTGATTCTGTTTTATATAGCAAGACTGCATTTTCATAGTGGTGAAGCAAACTTCTATAATCTAAGTTAATGGTTCCAACTGCAGCAAAATCCTTATCCACTAAAATTTGTTTACTATGGATAAAGCCTGGACTATACTCAAAAATCCTGACTCCTGCTGACAACAAATCCGGATAGGCCCCTCTTGTAATCAGTTGGATTAATTTTTTATCCGGAATGAAAGGAGTCACGATGCGGACATCAACACCCCTCATGGCCGCATTTTTAATACTCTCTGTTAAGTCATAGTCAATAATCAAATAAGGTGTTGTGATATAGACTGAATCGGTAGCCTGATTAATCAAACTTTGATAGACTTTTTTCCCTACCTGGGTACGGAAGATGGGCTTGGGACCACTACCGTAAGGAATGCAGAGCCCTTGGCCAGAACAAGGCTGATTTTCCAAGTGATACTGGTCAAAATCGCTGATTTCCCCACGATTGATGTACCAAGTCATCAAAAAGAGACGGGTGAGAGCCTTGACACCAGGGCCATCTATGCGAATCCCACTGTCCTTCCAGTAGCCAAAGCGTTCTACATGATTGATGTACTCATCGGCTAAGTTAATGCCTCCTGTATAGGCTACCTGACCATCTATGACAAGGATTTTCCGATGGTCCCGATTGTTGTAAGCCACCGTCAAACGAGGAATCACCTTGTTAAATTTATGGGCTTCAATTCCTCGACTACGAAGCTGAATAGTATAATCTCCGGGTAAAGTTGCCATACAGCCGATATCATCATAGAGCATCTTGACCTCTACACCCTGAGCTGCCTTTTGCTCTAGTATGTCTAGTATGCTATTCCACATTAGACCTTCTTCGACAATATAGTACTCTAGAAAGATAAACTTTTCAGCTTTCTTGAGGTCTTCCAACATATGTTGCCACATGCTTTCACCCGAAGAAAAGAATTGTGAATCTGTTCTATCATAGACATCGGCATTACTATCCATACTTAACAAAGATTTGATCACTCCGTAAGCCGCCTTATCATCTTCCTTCAATTTCTGGCGGAGAGCTTTACTGTTATCCTCCCGAAAATGCATGGAACCAAGTTTGTCCAACTGCTTGATTTCTTTTTTGGACAATCGCCTTTCACCAAACATCAGATAGAGCAGGGGGCCAATGATAGGAACAAAAGTTACCACTAACCACATCACTTTGCTTTCAGGCGCCATGGAACGATTGACAATCGCTACGATAGTCGCCATACTCATAAAAATTAAGACAATAACCCATAGAATAGGAGCCATCCGCCCTAAATAAAGAAAGAGACCAAAAACAAGACACAGTTCAAGTAGCATAATCGAAAGACTAAAGCCATACTTGGACATAAGCAACTGTATTTTTCTAGCTTTCATACATTTCCTTTCTTTTTTAGCCTTCTCTCTGACCACCTAGTTAATAGTTATTTCCATTAGTATACATCAGTTCACAGCTAGATGGCAACACTTTACTCTTGCGGAAGTTTCAACCATTATGCTTTCAGATGCGTATTACAGTTTGAGAGCCAACATATTGACCGTCATACCGGCTGCAGTTCCCATAAGGTAGACGACATCCCCCTTCTGGATAAGTCCATTTTCCAAAGAATAAGCTAAGCCAAACGGTACAGAGACTGACACCATATTTCCATAGTCAGTGACGAGATTGAGGTACTGATCCTCGGCCACACCTAGTTTTTCCATGACCAAAGGAAGAGCACGGCTTGCTTGGTGAGGAATGATATAGTCCACTTCTGCCAAGGCTAGCTGTGTTTTTTCTTGAAACTCTTCAAACATGACTGGGATTTTACGAGCAGATAAGAGGAGAATTTTCTTACCTTTCATATCAAACATATAGTTGGTCTTAGTCGCTTCAGAGTACTCTTTTGGTTGAAAAGAAGTCAGACCTCCACGAATCTCCGTATCGTGTGCTCCTTCTGACCAAGTACGTTGGAGACTAGCAATAACCCCTTTTTCCTGATAGCTTTTTTGGAAAATAAAGGCTGCTGCCCCATCACTAAAGAGTTCAAAACTTTCTTTTTGCTTGGGATTGAGCCCTAAACTTCCAACCTCACTAGACACAATCAAGACACGATTATATTCACCCGCCTCAATCAAGTGGGACATAGTCGATAGAGCAGAAATAAAGCTGGTACAGGTCGTATTGATGTCCATTGCTGGAATTGAGAGTCCTTTTGCCACGCGCTCATGAATCAATGCTGCTGTACAGGGAATAGGCTGGACTCCAACAGCACTAGCCGAAACCAGACAATCAATATCCTCGATTTTTAAATTTGCTTTTTCAAGTGCACTCTGAATAGCCACTTCTGCTAAATCTAGTTGCGTTTCTTCATTTTCCACTACACGATAACGGGTCTGGTCTTTAAATTGCACCATATTTTTTGGAAGGCAAATGCCATAACCTGCGATTTCTACATGTCTTGTTACTTCTGTCATTGTCTTTTGTCCTTTCATAAACGTTGGATTCGTTTGAGTTTACGACTTGTATCCCAGTGATAATCCGAAAATTGGATTTCAGGAACTATAAACTGCTTTTGCTGGGCCAAGAGTTGGAATTGAGCTAGAATAGCTGCCTCTAAGTCCTCATCTAGTTGACTTAGACAAACTTCCACTAACTTCTCGGAATGCTGCTTGACTTGGTAATCTCCCACATTCTCCACAAAGAGAATGCAGCGCCTGATAAAGTCTGGATAGATCGTTACATGTCCCCCATCCAGTCCTTCAAAATAGAAGATGTCGTCAGAGCGTCCTTCGACCTTGTCAATACGTGTATAGCAGGAGCCACATGGACAAGGCTCCGGATTTTCAACCAAGATATCATTGAGCTGGTAGCGATAAACAGGCTGACTGCTTCGTTTAAAGTCCGTAATCACTGGATAAAAACGGCGATCATCCAGATATTCTTTTTCCACATAGATAATGTCTTCGTTGAGATGCAGATTGCCAGCTGAGCAAGTGCAGGCTAAAAAACCTTCAGTCGCCTGATAAACTTGGTCAATAATGGATAGAGAAAAGGTTTCTGCGATCCGTCCCCTATCACTATCTTCCAAGATTTCCGCCACCGAAACGATTTTTTGTGGGTGAATAGCTAACTCTCCATCCTTGAGACGCTTGCTCAATTCAATCAACATCGAGGCTGGCGCCACAATAATCGTTGGTTGATAGTTGTTGAGTCGCTCGATATGCTCATCTGTATGTTTGAAAATATCAAAATACTCTAGACGAATGAGCGCCGTATTGATGGTCTGATAGAGTTCATTATCAGCTCTCAGGAAAAAGGCGATGCGGTGTCCAAAAAGCTGCCCCTTGGGCAACATCTTTGCCAAGATAGCCGCAGCCCACATACTTCGCTCTTTCTCTGTTGTGATAAAGAGCCCCCGATGTCCAGACGTCCCTGAAGACAGACCGACGGCTACTTCCCCTTTAAGTTCAGTGAAGTCACGGGTCTTCTCACTTTCAATAGCTAAGGATAAGGCTTCATCACGATCCACTCCTTGGGTGTTGAGCTCATTGAAATGTTCCATCATAAAACCCTTGTCCATATGGTCAAAGTTGCTAGGAACCCCATTTTTAAAGTAGGGCGACTCTCGCTTTAAAAAGTCCATATAGTTGGCTAATTGCCTTTTCTGATAGTTTTCTACAGCTTCTCGAGATTTGAAATGATGAAGCCATCGAGTTTGGATAAAGGTTTTAAGAAAGGTTATTTTTTTCATGTAAGATTGACTCTATCCTTTCTATAGGGTCATGACTAACAACTACCTCGATACCGTCCTTTAAGACTTCCTCCAGAAACTCTGTCCCCCTGATATAATCGGCCTTATTATCCTGAACCAAGGAAGGAATCAGGTGCATCTGCTTGGTATAAGGTAAGAGGTCAATTCCCCAACAGAGGTCTGCTGCAATGAGGAGATTGAAGTCTGGAAGGTACAGACAGGCTTGACCCCTAGCATGCCCGTCAAGAGAAGCAACTAAGATACTGCCATCTCCGAAAAGATCACAAATCGGACGATAGGGAAATGTTGAATCCTGCTGGTTAGCTCTGATAATGGTTAGATTTTTCTCAAAAGAAGCTGGCAAAAACTCCTTGAAAATCAAGTCTTTCAACTTAGGTTTTTGATAAACTTCATACACTTCTTTTGTCAAGAGAAAGGTTGCATTAGGAAAAAAGCTAGTCCCTCCCAAATGATCTGGGTGTAAGTGAGACAGGATGACATGGTTAATTTCTTCTGGTTTGATTCCTTTGGCTCTGAGCAAATATGTAATCTGGTCCTTCTTCGTCATTTGAACTGGCGTTCCCAAACGATAGAGACCATAGCGAAGCTTCGTCTTAATATCATAGTGATAGCCCGTATCATATAGCAAATAGCCTTTGTCTCTGTGTTTAATCAGAAAGACACCAGCTGGGAATCTCATCTTTTTATTCTTGACTCCCTTAAATAGCAAGCCTGTATAACTTGTACAGTATCCTGCTGGGAAATAATCAATGCTTTCGATAATCTTTGACATATTGTTCAATCCCTTCTGAAATACTGATTCGAGGGCAATAACCCAAGTCTCGCTTCGCCTTGCTGATGTCCAGTGTCTGGCTATACCTCAGCAAATAATAGGTGTAGCGTGTCATAGCTGGCTCACCTTTGAGTTTCAAGGTCTTATAAAGAAACTCTAAACTACTGGCAATAACTGACAAAAGAGGAGCCGGTACTCTTCTGTATGTTATCGGATAGCCTAGCCCTCTCAGGGTTTCTTCTATCAGACTCCTAAATTCCCTTGGTTCTCCATTGGTGATGTTATAAACTTCACCACTAGCTTGAGAGGCCTCTAGTGCCAAGCGAATTGCCAGAGCAACATTTTCCACACAGGTCATATCCATGAGCTGACGACCGTCCCCTATCAAGGGAATGCCAATCTTCTGACTAAGTTTGAGAACCCGGGGTAAAATACTGGTATCCCCAATCCCAAAAAGCCCACGAGGTCGTAAGATCATACTAGGAACATCGGGATAATCCTTAAACAGCTTCTCCGAAGCTAGTTTACTACGAATGTAGTTGTTTAGATTATTTTCCTGAGGCGCATCGCATTCTTTGATAGCCATCTGATCTCTAGGAGCAGCATAGATGCTAGGTGAGGATACGTAAACCAAGCGTTGGATACCCGTCTCCCGACAAGCCTCTAAAACATACTTGGTCCCCAAGACATTTGTCTGGTAGAAATCTTCCCAAGGTCCCCAGACGGTAGAAAGAGCACCAGCATGCACAACCATGTCCATACCCTGACAAGCCTGAACCAAATCCTCTGGCTTAGTCAAATCTCCTTGAAAAAATGATACTAGGGAGTTCTCTAAAGACTGACCCACCTTGCGATTTCGTCCAAAAGCGCGTACCTGATAGCCATGCTGACTGAGCTCTTCTACAACATACTTGCCTAGAAAACCCGTAGCACCCGTTACCAATACTTTCTTCATATTTTATTTCTCCTTGTCCCCCAAGAGTCGATATATTTCATTCTTGAGGATTTCTGTTGGCTGGTAGACCTGAGCTGCACGACTGAGTTTGTTCAATTCTGGCCAGCCATCTCTTGCCAATAACTCATCAAAAGCGTGTCCAATCGCTTCTCTATCCTCTCGTTTAGCAGTCAGGGCAATCCCTGCCTCTAGCCCACGAACCGCATAGTCATACTGATCATAGTCATGAGGGAGAATCAAGGCAGGCTTGCCATAGATAATACATTGGTAAAAAATACCCGCGCCGCCATGATGAATCACATAGTCCATCTGGGGAATGTATTCCTTATAGGGAAGGGAAGATAAGATACCACAGAAACATTGTCCATGACCTCCTCACATTGGAAGTCTTGTCCACCGAACCCCAGAGTCACAAAGAAATGACAGTCCGGATGTTCTTTTGCCAATTGTTGGGTCTGGTAGAGGAGATTGTCTTTGGCCCATGCTAACTGAGTGCCGCAGGATACAAGAACCTTCTTATACCCTGCATAAGGAGCCAAATCTAGGGGATAATTCTCTGCCCTCTCAATCGAAGACCCAAAAGGTCCTGCCCAAAGGTAGTGCTCTGGAAAACCACTTTTCAGCTCCAACTCTTTCATCCCAATTCCCAAGATGGAATAGGGCGAATAAATGGTTTCCTGATTTTTTTGATTGTAGAGCTTAAAATCGTAACGTTTCAAGCGTTCTCTCAATAAAAAGGTTACGATTCGTTTCCCTAAACGAGTCCCTTTTCTTCCTAGCCATTGCTGGGCAGATTGAAGAGGGGTCTTTGGGCTGCCCATTCCTCCAAAGAAACAAGGCGGTCCATCTGTTGTTTCAATGGCAAACTGTGTCGCCATAGTGGTAATCCAAGGAATCCCCAACTCTTCCGCTACAAGTCCTCCAGAGAGAGTTATAAAATCCGCAATAACAATATCTGGTCGATTTTTTTCCCATTCTTGCACTAGTTGGTCAGACACTATATTGATCAAATCCAGACTAGCTGACAACTGCCGATAAGCAGAAATAAGATTTAGCTGCCCTTCATTGTTGGCTACACGCTCAAACTCATCTACACAATTTTCTAAAATAGGAATCACCTGAAATCCCATCTCCTCTGCGACATCTTTTCGTTGCGGTCCTGTAAATAATCGAATCTCATACAAAGGAACCTTCAACAAAGGTGCGAGTAAATTCAGGGTCGGGAAGAGATGACCACTTAAAGGGAGTACTACAACGTCAATTTTGATTCTCTTCATATATCTAGCATAACAAATTTTTAAAAAAAGAACTACTCAAAAAATGTACGACCCCTAAAAGTAAAACTTATATTTAAGAAAAAGGAATGAATCTTGTATAAGACCCATTCCTTTATGTGTATGATTTATCTAACTTTTATCGAGTAATAGATCAAATATCTTTCATCTTATCGGAATTTTTGATAAGTAAGCCTTACTTGGATAAAACGATGCGATCAGATGCTTCTCTATCCATATCGTCGATAATCATCTGATTGCCGTTGATTGCATAAATCTTGGCATCATCACCAATAATCATGCGTTGATTGGCGGCATCGAAGCTGACCTGTTTGATTTCTTGTTCCCCGTCAGTTTCTACCTGTGTCCAGGTGCCAGTTATTCCAGTTACCACTAAAGTGATCCGGTCTCCTTCGTCCTGACCAGTATAAGTTCCATCAATATTAGTTGGTTGAGCCTCAGGCGCATTTTGTGAAGAACTTGTTGCTGCCTGGTTTGTATTTTCTGTAGAAGATGAAGTAGCAGGTTGTGATTGCTGAGTTTGTTGTGTTTGCGGTTGAGCTGCTGGTTGTTGAACCTGTTGGGTTCTTTGTGAACAAGCTACTAAGAGACTAAGACTTGCCAGAGAAGCAAGAGAAAGTGTGAATGTTTTTAATTTCATAATGAATTTCCTTTCTGCTACCGATTTAGAGAATCTTCCTTCTAACTGGCAGTTCCCCTAATATAACAAGTTCAAAAAAGGAGGTCAATTTATCTGCTCATGGGCCAGTAGATGGCTCCGTACTTCTGAGATAAAATAGAGAGACCCTGTAATGAACAACAAGTCCTGCGCGTCGGCTCTTTCTTCAAAACTGCTAATAAATTCTCGGTAAGACGGAATCACATCGTAACCTGTTACATCTGTCTCATCCAAAGAACCTTGATAGTCAAAGCCGGTCACCTTGAGTTCCACCTGAGGTAAATTTTCAGTCAGATACCCCAACATCCCTTGATAATCCTTACGTTTCAAGGCTCCAAAAAGGATTTGAGGTCGATATCCTTCTTGCTCTTTTTCTTTGATAAACTCAACCAAGCGAGTCAAGGCAGGGAGGTTATGAGCACCATCCAAGTAAATCTGAGAACGAATACGCTCCAAGCGACCAGCCCAATGTGTTTGTTCTAAGGCCTTTCTTACAGCCTGCTCATCAACAACTTCCTTTCTTTTTCCCATAAAAAGAAGAAAAGTTTGCAACGCCAAGGCCGCATTTTCCTGCTGATAAGCTCCTTCCAAGCCTATTTTCAACTGCGAAAGATTTAGTAAAGAACTTGAAAAATCACCGTTCAGCATTGAAAAATCCTGGCCAGCCTGATAAAGGTCAACAGCTAATGATTCAGCTTTTTTCTGACAGATAAGCCTAGCTTCTGGAGGCAATTTCGCAATCACTGCCTTCTTACCAACCTTGAAAATACCAGCTTTCTGCTCTGCGATTGCTTCTAGACTATCACCCAAGGTCTCCTGATGGTCAAGCCCGATGGAGGTGATGACAGCGATCTCTCCAGTTACCACATTGGTCGTGTCAAGTAAGCCACCAATTCCCACTTCTAGTAAAACCAAATCCACCTCTTGTTCCCTAAAATAGAGAAAAGCAATCAAGGTCAACAATTCAAAAAAGGACAACTGGTCATGGGTTTGCACAAGTGTCTTTTCCATCACCTTGACCTGCTCAGCTAAACAGATAAAGTCTTCGTCTGCTATAGGTTGTCCATTAATGCAGATTCGGTCATTGATGGAGATGATATGAGGGGAGGTAAAGGTCGCAACTTTTTTGCCATGTCCCATAAATAATTCCCTCATGAAAGCAATGGTAGACCCTTTCCCATTAGTCCCTGTTACGTGGATAATAGGATAAGACTTCTCGGGATTTCCTAACAAATCCACCGCTTGCTGCATTCGGCCCAAACCTGATCGAAAATTCAAACCAATCCGGCTATGGAGCCATTCTTCTACTTCAAACATACACCTCTCCTTGACAAAAGTCTAATCAATTATCTAGCAAAATTCCGTAGATAACAAAAAATGAGGTCAGGATTTTCGTCCCAACCTCTTACCTGGTTAGCTAATAACTAGCTCCTATGAATGTTAATCTGGGATAAAACGTCCCCCAGACTTACCAGTTCTTTCTTATTTAAAGGAACTGGGGTAAAAATATCCACTGGACATTCCAACTCTTCTAAGTTTCAGGAGTTGGGGTAAAAATATCCCCCGGATATTTTTACTCCTCCATAAAACTGTTGAAGACTTCTTCAATCATGTTCCATTCGTCTTCTGAGTCTTCTGGGATTGGTTGCAATTCGCCTTCTGTTCCATCTTCGTTTTCGATGAATGAGTAAGCTTGGATTTCAACTTGTCCGTCTTCGTCTTCTTCTGCGTTAACTGGTACTAGGAGAACATAGTTTTTACCAAATTCTTCTTTCCCGTCAATCGTCAAAAGGATTTCAAACAAGGTTTCGTTTCCTTGCTCATCTACTAGTGTAATTAATTCACGTTCTTCGTGGTCGTGGTTATGATCGTGTGACATAGCCTCTCCTTTGTATTAAAATTTTCTATCTAAATAATTTTGTAAAATCAGCTGAGCTGCTAACTTATCAATGACTTTCTTGCGCTTGTTTCGGCTAATATCTGCTTGCTCGATCAACATGCGCTCTGCAGCAACTGTTGTCAAGCGTTCATCTTGATAGTCTACTGGTAAACCAAAAAGCTCTTCTAGCTTTGCTCCGTAGGCTTGACTAGCTTCCACGCGCGGTCCGCTTGTATTGTTCATGTTTTTAGGCAATCCCACTACAAATCGTTCCACCTTGTAAGCATCAACCAACTCCTTAACGCGGTCAAAACCAAATTGGCCTTGTTCCTCATTGATTTGGATGATTTCAAGTCCTTGAGCTGTAAAACCGAGCGGATCGCTAATAGCCACCCCTACCGTTTTTGAACCGACGTCTAATCCCATAATTCTCATAGGTTATAGATCGACTCCTTGTCCTTTAAGGTAGTAGCGGACCAATTCTTCAACGATTTCATCGCGCTCATACTTACGGATTTGATTTCGTGCATTATTATAACGAGGAACGTAGGCAGGGTCTCCACTCAATACGTAACCTACGATTTGGTTGATTGGGTTGTAGCCCTTATCGTTCAACGAAGCATAAACATCAGTCAGAGTTTCGCTAATTTCTTTTTTATTGGAATCGTCCAATTTAAAACGTACTGTTTCTTCAGTAAATCCCATTCTAACACCCTCTTTCCTTAGAATAGTACCATTATAGCATAATTCCTTACGTTCTACAATTCAGGCAGTCTATTTATTTGGATTTTCTATTGTTCTGTCGCGCCATTTGCCAATCTGTCTGAAATATATTTGCTTGGTTCATTCTTCAAGAGATTTTCTAAACCAATGTTCTTCAAATATTCTAACTGAGAAGCCTTCTTGACATCCAAAACTTGAAAATCAAAACTAGTTGTTGTTTGAAGTTCTGTTGCACTCAATAGTTTAGTTTCAAGCTTAAATCCTGCTAATTTACGAGCTTCTATGATAGCCTCATCCTTCTCCTCCGCCTCAAGAAGAGCTTTTTGAGTTTCTTCCACTCCATGTTGGTCGATATAGGTCTTCAACTCATCTGAGACTGGACGCTTTTGTTGGATGGTTAGGTTCAAAAAAGTCTTGTCTTTATAAGTAATGGTTTGGGTTTGCTGGCTGCCATCATCTGATTTCGGCAAAACCAAAGTCTTGGTTACAACTGTATTCTTCTCAGCATTTTCAATAACTGGCAATGCCGACTGAAGCGTATCCTTTTCTGTTTTTGTAGCTGTTCCAGTTTCTTTTTTCTGTCCGCAACCAACCAGGACAAAAAGGAAAGCTAGGCTAACAAGAACAATTCTTTTCATTTCTCTCTTCTTTCTTTTTGAAATTAAAATAGAATAAGACTGGGAATTGCTCCCAGCCTTGATGTTTATAGAGCTGCACGCAAACGTGCTTCTGCATTTTCTACATTACGGACAGAGCGTGGTAGGAAAGCACGAATATCGTCTTCCTTATAGCCAACTTGCAGGCGTTTTTCATCCACAAGGATTGGGCTCTTTAAAATTCTCGGTGTTTCCATAATCAGATTGAGGACTTCATTGACACTCAAATCTTCAATATCCACTCCAAGGGCTTTGGCATAGCGATTTTTAGACGAAACGATGCTGGCTATTCCGTTATCTGTTTTTGTCAGAATATCCAGTAATTCTTCTCTCGTAATTCCTTCTTTACCAAGGTTTTGTTCTTTATAACTTAACTGGTGGGCATTGAGCCAGGTTTTTGCTTTTTTACAGCTAGTACAACTTGAGACTGTATAAATTTTAATCATGTACCTACCCCTTTCGCTACATGTTACTATCAGTTTAGTCTATTATACCATAAAAAACATCCGACTTGCGACCTATTTTTAAATTTTTTTGACTTTTTTCGTCATTTTCGTACTTTTTTCTTGACAAACAACTAAATGACTATCAACTCTTTTGGAGCTAGGGTCAATAATTCACAACCTGTTTCTGTAATCAGAATATCATCCTCGATACGAACACCATATTTGCCTTCGATATAGATACCTGGCTCGTCTGTCAAGGCCATACCTGCTTTAATAGTTTCTGTAGAAGTCTGGCTAAAGTATGGTTCCTCATGGATATCCAGTCCAATACCGTGTCCAATACCGTGGGTAAAGTAGTCGCCATAGCCTGCCTCGATGATAATATCACGAGGAATTTTATCAAAGTCACGGAAACCTAATCCTGCCTTAGCCTGGTCAATCAAGGCTTGATTGGCTTTGAGAACCGTATTGTAAATCTCTGCCTGCTCATCACTGACATGTCCCAGATAGATAGTCCGTGTCATATCACTGACATAGTGGTCATAAAGGCAACCGAAGTCCATGGTAATGGCTTCTCCTAGTTCAACTGGTTTGTGCATAGGATGGGCATGGGGTTTGGAAGAGTTGATACCGCTAGCTAGAATCGTATCAAAAGATAAGCCAGATGCTCCCAACTCACGCATGCGGAAGTCAAGGAAGTTGGCAATCTCAATTTCAGTCTTTCCTGGCTTAATAAAGTCAAGAGCATCGCGGAAAGCTTGGTCTGAGATAGAACAAGCCTTACGAATAGCTGCAATCTCCGCCTCATCCTTAATCATACGAAGGCCTTCAACAAACTGAGTTTGTGGCAGCAAGTCTATTCCTTCAAAAGTTGCCTGCATACGGTGATAATAAGAGACAGAAATCTCATCCTCAAAACCGATTCTAGACAAGCCCATATCCTTGACAATGCCTGCAATGACAGCCAATTCATCACGGTCAGCCACAATCTCAAACCCACTGGTTTCTTGCTTGGCTGCGATGATATAGCGAGAGTCTGTCACCAAGACCTGACGGTCACGGCTGATAAAAACTGTTCCGTTTGAACCCCAAAAACCAGTCAAATAATAGACGTTTTTAAGGTTATTAATGATGATGCCATCTAGTTCTTTTTCTTGCATTTTAGCGAGAAATGCTTGTACACGTTTATTCATGATGTAACTTTCCTTTCAAATAGTGTCCTGTGTAGCTGGCTTCATTAGCCGCTACTTCTTCTGGGGTTCCTGTTGCGATGATGGTTCCACCACCGACACCACCCTCAGGACCCAGGTCGATAATATGGTCTGCCGTCTTGATAACATCCAGATTGTGCTCGATAACAAGGACTGTATTGCCATCGTCTACAAAGCGAGCTAAAACCTTAAGCAAGCGAGCGATATCCTCGGTATGAAGACCTGTCGTCGGCTCATCGAGAATGTAGAATGATTTTCCTGTCGAGCGTTTGTGGAGTTCACTAGCCAACTTCATACGCTGGGCTTCTCCCCCAGAAAGGGTGGTAGCTGGTTGACCTAGCGTCACATAGCCCAGTCCCACATCCTTGATAGTCTGAAGTTTGCGTTGAATTTTCGGAATGTGTTGGAAAAATTCTACCGCATCGTTGACCGTCATATCCAAGACCTGCGAGATATTCTTTTCCTTGTAGTGAACTTCAAGGGTTTCACTGTTATAGCGGGTTCCGTGGCAAACTTCACAAGCCACATAAACATCTGGCAAGAAGTGCATCTCGATCTTGATAATCCCGTCACCTGAGCAAGCTTCACAGCGACCACCCTTGACGTTGAAACTGAAACGACCCTTCTTGTAGCCTCGAATCTTGGCTTCGTTTGTCTGAGCAAAAAGGTCACGTATATCGTCAAAAACTCCTGTATAGGTAGCTGGGTTGGACCTAGGCGTTCGTCCGATCGGGCTCTGGTCAATGTCAATCAAGCGGTCTACATGCTCAATCCCTGTAATAGTCTTAAATTTACCAGGCTTGTCTGAATTACGGTTGAGCTTCTGGGCAATGGCTTTTTTGAGAATGCTATTGATTAAGGTTGATTTCCCTGAACCTGAAACACCTGTCACCGCAATGAATTTTCCTAGTGGAAAGCGAGCTGTGACATTTTGCAAGTTGTTCTCACGCGCTCCTGTCACTTCGATAAAACGACCATTTCCGGCACGGCGCTCTGTTGGCACTGGAATAGCACGTTTGCCTGACAAGTACTGGCCTGTGATAGACTTGCTATTGCGAGCAACCTGCTTGGGCGTACCTGCAGCGACAATCTCTCCACCAAAAACACCTGCACCGGGACCAACGTCAATCAGATAATCCGCCTCACGCATGGTATCTTCGTCATGTTCCACTACTATGAGAGTATTACCCAAATCACGCATCTTTTTGAGACTGGCAATCAGACGGTCATTATCCCTCTGGTGAAGACCGATTGACGGCTCGTCTAGAATATAAAGGACACCTGATAAGTTAGAACCAATCTGAGTTGCCAAACGAATACGCTGACTTTCCCCACCTGAAAGGGTTCCTGCCGAACGTGACAGGGTCAGATAGTTAAGACCCACGTTATTAAGGAAGGTCAAACGATCCTTGATTTCCTTGAGAATAGGCCGAGCAATAATGGCTTCATTTTCAGATAGAGTCAACTTGCTTACCAAGTCCAAGTGGTCCGCGATAGACAGGTCTGAAATTTCTCCGATATGCGGCCCTTGCTCACCACCCACGCGGACAGACAAGGCTTGGTCGTTGAGACGATAGCCGCGACAAGTTCCGCAAGACAGCTCATTCATGTAGAGGCGCATCTGGGTGCGAGTGTAGTCACTATTGGTCTCATGGTAGCGACGTTTAATATTATTGACAACTCCCTCAAAAGGAATGTCGATATCGCGCACGCCGCCAAATTCATTCTCATAGTGGAAATGGAATTCCTTGCCATCTGAGCCGTAGAGAATCAAGTTCTTGTCTTCTTCTGACAAGTCCTCAAAAGGCTTATCCATATCCACTCCAAAGGCTGTCATAGCCTGCTCTAGCATGTTTGGATAATAGTTGGATGAGATAGGATTCCAAGGGGCCAAGGCTCCCTCACGTAGCGTTTTGCTGGCGTCTGGCACTACCAAATCAGTATCCACCTCCAGCTTAATACCCAAGCCGTCACACTCACTACAAGAGCCAAAAGGAGCATTGAAGGAGAAGAGACGCGGCTCTAACTCTGGCACGGTAAAACCACAAACTGGACAGGCATAATGCTCAGAGAAGAGCAACTCAGAATCGTCCATGGTATCAATAATCACATAACCTTCTGCAATACGAAGGGCAGCCTCAATAGAATCAAAGAGACGACTACGGATGCCCTCCTTGATAACAATACGGTCAACCACGACATCAATATTGTGTTGCTTGCTCTTAGACAACTCTGGCACTTCGGTCACATCATAGACTTCCCCATCCACACGGACACGGACATAACCATCCTTCTGAACCTTTTCAATGACGCTCTTGTGCTGTCCTTTTTTCTTACGGATAACTGGGGCTAAGATTTGCAGGCGTTGGCGTTCAGGTAACTCCAAAACCTTATCCACAATTTGCTCCACAGAAGAAGCCTTGATAGCTCCATGCCCGTTGATACAGTAAGGCGTCCCCACACGTGCGTAGAGGAGACGCAGATAATCATTGATTTCAGTCGTGGTTCCCACTGTCGAGCGAGGATTTTTACTAGTCGTTTTCTGGTCAATGGAAATAGCTGGGCTGAGACCATCAATGGCATCTACATCTGGCTTCTCCATATTCCCCAAGAATTGACGAGCGTAGGCTGACAAACTCTCCACATAACGACGTTGTCCCTCCGCATAGAGGGTGTCAAAGGCCAGACTGGATTTCCCTGAACCTGACAAGCCGGTCACGACAACCAACTTGTCTCGCGGAATCTCCACATCAATATTTTTTAAATTATGGGCACGCGCCCCATGAATGACAATTTTATCTTGCATCTTTGTTCTTTCTAGTCCATTATTGCTTACCATTATACCAAAAAAAGTGAGATTCTATTACCCAAAAGGCTGATTTTGTAGTATAATAGTACGGTGTGAAAAAATCTGAAAAATGAGAAAGGATAAGGGATATGAAACAAGTTTTTCTCTCTACAACAACTGAATTTAAAGAGATCGATACGCTTGAACCGGGTACTTGGATCAATCTCGTCAATCCGACTCAAAATGAATCACTCGAAATCGCTAACGCCTTCGATATCGACATTGCCGACCTTCGAGCACCGCTCGATGCGGAAGAAATGTCTCGTATTACCATTGAAGACGAGTACACTCTGATTATCGTCGACGTGCCGGTCACAGAAGAAAGAAATAACCGCACCTACTACGTCACCATCCCACTTGGTATTATCATCACCGAGGAAACCATTATCACTACTTGTTTGGAACCATTACCAGTCCTCGATGTCTTTATCAACCGTCGATTGCGTAATTTCTATACTTTCATGCGTTCGCGTTTTATCTTCCAGATTCTTTATCGCAATGCAGAGCTTTACCTAACAGCCCTTCGTTCGATTGACCGCAAGAGTGAGCAAATCGAAAGTCAACTGCATCAATCAACTCGTAATGAAGAATTGATTGAGCTCATGGAATTGGAAAAAACCATCGTCTATTTCAAGGCCTCCCTCAAAACAAACGAGCGTGTGATTAAGAAATTGACCAGCTCAACCAGCAATATTAAGAAATACCTTGAGGACGAAGACCTGCTTGAAGATACCCTGATTGAAACCCAACAGGCCATCGAGATGGCAGACATTTATGGAAACGTCTTGCATTCTATGACAGAGACCTTCGCCTCTATCATTTCTAACAACCAGAACAACATCATGAAAACCTTGGCCCTTGTGACCATCGTCATGTCCATCCCAACCATGGTCTTTTCTGCCTACGGGATGAACTTTAAGGATAATGAAATCCCCCTAAACGGCGAACCGAATGCCTTCTGGTTAATCGTTTTTATCGCCTTTGCTATGAGTGTCTCGCTCACTCTCTATCTCATCCATAAAAAATGGTTCTAAGAGGAGTTCCTATGTCTCAGATTGATCTACAAAAATTAACTAAGAAAAACCAAGAGTTTATCCACATTGCTACCCAACAATTCATCAAAGATGGGAAAACAGACGCTGAAATCAAGGCAATCTTTGAGGAAGTCATTCCCAAAATCCTTAAAGAGCAAGCCAAGGGTACGACTGCTCGTTCCCTCTATGGCGCACCAACCCACTGGGCTCATAGTTTCACTGTCAAGGAACAATATGAAAAAGAGCATCCAAAGGAAAATGATGATCCAAAACTCATGATTATGGACTCAGCTCTTTTCATCACTAGCCTCTTTGCCCTCGTCAGCGCCCTCACAACTTTCTTTGCGGCAGATCAGGCTTTCGGCTATGGATTTATCACTCTCTTGTTAGTTGGACTTGTTGGTGGATTTGCCTTCTACTTGATGTACTACTTTGTTTACCAATACTATGGACCAGATATGGACCGCAGTCAACGTCCACCTTTCTGGAAATCTGTACTAGTTATCCTAGCATCTATGTTCCTTTGGTTGCTTGTCTTCTTTGCAACAAGCTTCCTACCAGCTAGCCTTAACCCAGTCCTTGCTCCAGTGCCACTGGCTATTATCGGAGCAGCCCTCCTAGCCCTTCGCTTCTATCTCAAGAAACGCTTGAATATTCGTAGCGCAAGTGCAGGACCAACACGCTATTAAGAAGAATGATAAAAGCAGCTGCAGGTGCGGTTGCTTTTCACTTACTTTTTTGATTTTAAAGTATTCTTCTGATATCCCACATAGCGTTCTCTCATCTTTTATGATAAAATAGGCTCAATCTATTTCTAGGAGGATGAGATATGATTTCTACTATTGGTATTGTTAGTTTATCTAGTGGCATTATCGGAGAGGACTTTGTCAAACACGAAGTGGACTTGGGTGTCCGACGTCTCAAGGACTTGGGACTCAATCCTATCTTTTTGCCCCATTCGCAAAAAGGATTAGACTTTATCAAAGACCATCCTGAAGCTCGTGCAGAGGATTTGATTCATGCCTTTTCTGATGATAGCATCGACATGATCCTATGCGCCATCGGTGGAGACGATACCTATCGCTTACTACCTTATCTTTTTGAAAATGACCAACTACAAAAGGTTATCAACCAAAAAATATTTCTTGGCTTCTCAGATACAACCATGAACCATCTCATGTTGCATAAACTAGGTGTTAAAACTTTTTATGGTCAATCCTTTTTAGCAGACATTTGTGAATTGGACAAAGAAATGCTAGCCTATAGCCTTCACTACTTTAAAGAATTGATTGAGACAGGAAGAATCTCAGAAATTCGCCCTAGCAATGTTTGGTATGAGGAACGAACTGATTTTAGTCCCAAAGCTCTGGGGACACCTCGTGTCAGTCATACAAATACTGGTTTTGAGTTGTTACAAGGAACTGCCCAGTTCGAGGGGAAAATCCTCGGTGGTTGCCTCGAATCCCTCTACGATATCTTTGACAACTCTCGATACGCAGATAACACGGAGCTCTGTCAAAAATACAAACTTTTCCCTGACTTGTCAGACTGGGAAGGAAAGATCCTCTTGCTAGAAACAAGTGAAGAAAAGCCTGAGCCGGAAGACTTCAAAAAGATGTTGCGAACTTTAAAGGACACTGGTATATTCGAGGCCATCAGTGGACTCCTGGTCGGAAAACCTATGGATGAAACTTTCTATGACGACTATAAAGAGGCACTATTGGATATCATTGACAGCAATATCCCGATTCTCTATAATCTGAATGTCGGCCACGCAACTCCAAGAGCCATTGTTCCCTTTGGAGTCCATGCTCATGTAGATGCAAAGGAAAAAGTCATTCGCTTTGACTATAACAAATAAAGCTGGGAAAAATTTCTCAGCTTTTTTCTATATTCTCAGATATTCTAATTACCTATACTCACTAATTCCTGCTTTTCCACTCACAATCGTTCTCGTGATCATCAACTAGCCCTGCTGCCTGTAGAAAAGACAAGACAGCGACTGGGCCTGTGAACTTGAAGCCTCGTTTTTTGAGATCTTTGGCTAATTTCTCAGACAAAGCGGTTTTAGCTGGGGCTTGGCGGTAATCGAGAACATCATTCACGATAGTTTTTCCCTCAACAAAGGACCAAAGATAGGCATCAAAAGAGGCATATTCTTCCTGTAGTCGTAGAAAGGCTTGGGCGTTAGCGCGTGTAGCAAAAATCTTGGCTCTATTTCGGATGATAGCTGGATTCTCCAGCAAGGCTTCCAATTCGGCATCTGTCATTTCTGCGACCGCTTGAATTTGATAGCCATGAAAGGCTTCTCGGAAAGCTTGGCGTTTGTTGAGTACCGTTTCCCAAGACAGGCCTGCCTGATAGGTTTCCATACACAACAATTCAAACAATGCTTGGTCATCATGGAGGGGCTGCCCCCACTCCTCATCATGATAGGCGATGTAGAGCGGATTGGTCATCTTGACCCACGAACAACGTTTTGTCATGCTCTGCTCCTATTTGACCAACATTTTGAGGGCAGACTTGATGTAGTTCTCAGCTGTATCTGCTGTTCCTTCAAAGAATTTCTTAATTTTCTTGAGCTCGGTCGACTTGTAACCCAGCGCCAGCATGGCTTCCATGGCTTCTTCCAGTTCTTGGTTTTCAGCGCTAGCTTGCACTGCCACCTTGGCAGGAAGATCATCTCCTGCAACTACTACCTTGCCTTCCAAGTCCAGCACCATCTGCTGGGCTGTTTTTTTGCCAATCTTAGGGAACTTGGTCAAGTAGGTGATGTTCTTGGTTTCGATGGCTTGAACCAAGCCAGCATTGTCATCGGCAGCGATAATGGCCAGAGCTGATACAGGACCAATCCCAGAAACCGAAATCAGACTGAGAAAGAGCTTTTTCTCGTCTTCTGAGAGAAATCCATAAAGCAGATGGGCGTCCTCACGCACAACCTGATGCACATAAATCTGAGCCTCCTGATTAACCTGTCCTGAGTAGGCATAAGGATTGGCCACATGCAAGATATAGCCGATACAGTTGACTTCAAGAACAATGTATTTAGCAGTGATTTTGGTAATGATTCCTTTTAAATATTCGTACATAGTTTTCCTTTTAGTTTAATATTTCCCCAACTCACGGAGACTGGTGTGATTTTCCTGAATGCGTCGGAACATCTTTTCCATATCCGACTTGGTAAAATGCACCAAAACAGGACGTCCATGGGGACAGTTATAGGGATTGTCACACTGAGAAAGCTGATAGAGGAGCTGTCTAGCCGAATGGTCATCGATACGATGGTTAGCCTTGATAGACCGTTTGCAGGACATCATAATAGCCAACTCTGCTCGGTATTTCTTGATAGAAACTTCCTTGGTCAAGAGTAGCATATCACACATCTCATAGATGCCTGATTCAATCTCTTCTTCTGCCATCCAAATAGGATGTTCACGTAGGATGAATTGATTTTCCCCGTACTCTGCTAGAAAGACTCCAACTTCCTCTAAAAGAGGCATTCTTTCCTTGAGACGAAGGGCATCATCCGCTGGAAATTCAAAGATATAAGGCACTAGGAGTTGCTGCTGGCTCTGGTCAACATTGCCAATGCTTTCACGATACTCCTCGTACTTGACCCGTTCCTGCGCCGCATGTTGGTCTATGATGTAGAGCCCATCTCGCCCTTGGGCAAAGAGATAGGTTCCATGCATTTGCCCAAAAAATTCCAACTCTGGAAAGCTTGAAGATTCTTCTCGCTCCAGCTTGTCATAGGCCTTATCAAGACTAGCTAAATCTAGCTCTGGGTGATCTAGCTGGTCGTAGTTAGCAGGCTTTCTCTCTGCAAAATGCAGTTTTGCTGGCTTGGTTAGCTGATCCAAGGTTTCTTTGGCAAACAGGATCAAATCCTGTCCTTCATCAGTCAATTCTACCTGATAATCAGCCACCTCAGCTTGACTAGATCTAGTCAGCTCTGTTTTTTCATAGTATAGAGTATTTTCTTTGAGAGGGAGAATGGTCTGCTCCACCTTCTCACGATTGCGCACGGTAGATTTGGCAAGATTTTCCAAGGCATCTGGTATCAAGGTTTGTTCCTTGAGACTATTTGCAATAGCTTCTGAGACCAGCGTCATCAGTTCTTTTTCCTTAGAAATCCTCACCTCTTGCTTAGTCGGATGCACATTGACATCCGCTAGATAGGGGTCGATATGAATGTGAATGACAGCTAGTGGAAAACGGCCTACCATGAGCTTACTGCCATAACCGTCAAGAATTGCACGATTAAGCAGGAAGTTCTTGATATAACGACCATTGATGAAGAGACTGATATAGTTGCGGTTGGCTCTAGTCAACTCAGGCAAGGACACAAAACCTGAAATTTCGAAATCTAGGTCAGAATTCTCAATTTCAATCATCTTCTTGGCACTCGCCAAACCGTAAATCCCTGCGATAGCTTGGCGCAATTGACCAGTCCCAGCTGTCCGCGTCATTTCCTTGCCATCACTAATCAAGCTGAAAGAAATCTCAGGATGGGCCAAGCCCAGACGGTTGACAATATCAATGATATGAGACAACTCCGCCTGCTGGCTCTTCATATACTTGAGGCGGGCAGGCGTGTTGAAAAAGAGGTCCTCCACACAAACCTTGGTTCCCACAGGACTGGTCGCTGGGATAATTTCTTCTACTTCTCCCCCACGCGCGACTAACTTGGTTCCATGACTAGCACCATCCACCGCCGTCAACAAAGTCAAGACACTAACAGACGCGATAGAAGGCAGAGCTTCACCACGAAAGCCAAGCGTCCGAATTCGAAAGAGGTCTGCTTGATTTTTTATCTTACTGGTCGCATGACGACGCAGAGCCAATTCCACCTCATCGTGAGCAATTCCATGACCATTATCTGTGATCTGAATCTTCTTAAGACCAGCTTCCTCAATCTCAATGATAATCTGGCTAGAGCCAGCGTCAATGGCATTTTCTACCAACTCTTTAACAACACTGGCAGGACGTTCAATGACCTCCCCAGCTGCAATCTGGTTTGCCAACACCTCTGGCAATTCAATAATATGAGACATCTTTCAGCCCCTTTCTGTATCTATTTTCCTAGAAATTGATTAGTGCTATTATACCATATTTCAGATAGGACAGAAAAGCTCCACCACATAGGAGCCAAATCCCTCCACATAGACAAAGTCCCTTGCCAGGTGTCGTAAAATAGTGTTTAATAAAAATATACAGGAAGTGATCACAACCTTGTATAACTAAAAAGGAGAGAAATTTATGAAAGTAGAACTACAGATTAGTGAGACTTACAAGGAAGAAAAACTGATTGTCCAAGCACCTCAGCCGACAGAAAAAGTCCAAAAAGTCATCGAGTTCGCAGAAAATCTGGACCAAAGAGAAAAAATCAAAGGGAAAATCGAAGATCAGGTCTATCTAATTGAGATTGGCAATATTCAACGCTTCTATATCGAGAATCGGAAGGTTCTGGCAGAAACGGCAAGTCAGACCTACAACATTGATTTACGACTCTATCAGGTTCTTGAACTCTTACCGACTAATTTTATCCAAATTTCCCAATCAGAAATCATCAATATCGACTCCATCTCTCACCTCAAGCTCACCCCCAACGGTCTGGTAGAAATCTTTCTAAAAAATGAAAGCTTCACCTACTCTTCACGCCGTTACCTAAAAACCATCAAGGAGAAATTAGAACTATGAAAAAACAAATCTTTCACGACGCAACTGCTGGTGTCCTCATCGGCCTCATCCTCTCTATCCTCTTTTCACTCATTTATGCACCGAGTACTTATGCCCCGCTAAATCCCTACTCTCTCATCGGCCAAGTCATGATTCAACATCAGGTTCACGGTGCCCTGGTCTTGCTCTACTGCACACTTATCTGGTCAGCTATCGGCATTCTCTTCAACTTTGGCAACCGCTTATTCAGCCGTGACTGGAGCATGCTCCGTGCCACTCTGACTCATTTCTTCCTTATGCTTGCTGGCTTTGTCCCACTAGCAACCCTGGCAGGTTGGTTCCCCTTCCACTGGATCTTCTATCTCCAGCTTATTATCGAGTTTGCGATTGTCTACCTCATCATTTGGGCTATTCTCTATAAAAGAGAAGCTAGAAAAGTAGACCACATCAATCAACTCTTGGAGCATAGAAAGTAAGGGCTTTGATAAAACTGCTTGGAATAATAAAAAAGCCAAGCCTAAGCTCAACTTTCCAACTCATACAAATCTGCTATAATTGCAGCCACATGCTTGATATCTCCCAGCATGCCTCGCATTTCAAAGTCAGCTAAGACAGGGAAGCCAAAACGTTGACTGTATTGCTTGGCTGTCAGGCAGTATTGGTTATTAAAGTTGCGATTTCCTGAACCAACTACGCCAAAACACTTACTAGCATTGTCACCATAGGCGATAAAATCTCCCACTGGTGTCGTCAAAATCTCTACATCTCCGTTATCCACGCCATTCCCACCTTCTAGGTAGGTTGGCAAAAAAGCGATATAAGGGTGTTCCATCTCATAAAAATCTTGGCCTTCCTTGACTAAGTCCTTGATATGAATCTTTTGAACTTCAATCCCCTCATACTGGGACAAGAGATAGTCTTTCAGGCGTGTCACAAAACTCTCAGTATTCCCACTCAGACTGATATAAACTAAAGAAATTGTCTTCATATTTACCTCCATGATTTTATCTATAATCGAAAAATAACTACCAAGATTGTAACTTGATAGTTATTTTTTGTCAATACTTAGGCAAGTTCTTCTGTTTCCTCTTCTTCAGCCAAGGCTTTTTGCTGACGCCATATCTTGTAGAAGACAAGGGCTAGGAAGAGAACATTGATGACGATATAGAAAATGCTGACAGCTTTTGAACCAATACCCATTGTCAAACGAATAGTTTCATCTTGAACCAGCTGCAAAGCGTCTTGTAAAGTCACATAGGTATAAATCGAACCAATAATGGCTAGCAAAACATAGCCGACATAAGTATAGTTTGCATACTGCAAATTCTTACGAACAAGGAATACAATCGCTACTACCACTAAAATAGCAGATAGTACAACCAAGGCCACATTAAAAATAGAATGAGATGCTTCTGCCACTCTATAGCTAAAATTAATGCTATCTTCTACCTGCTGAGCACTGACCCCTGCAACTTGTTTTTGAGCAGCACGAAGGACTTCTTTACTAGGCAAGGGCTTCAAAAGTTCAAACAGAGACGTAGCTGAAATAAGGGCAGACAAGATGAGCAAGACCCATAGATAAATTGGTTTCTTTTTCATGATAGAACCTCCTGATGTTATTATTGATATTATAGCACTTTTTGTAAAGGGATACAAATATTATAGTGTCGTTTCTACCTGTTTTCGGTAGGCTTTCGGCGATTTTCCGCACAATTTTCGGAACACTTTATAGAAATATCCAACATTACTGTAACCAACAGCATAACAAATATCTTCGATACTGTCACTAGTTGAAAGCAAAAGTTGTTGGGCAGCCTTAATACGTTGTTTGTTTAGTAACTCTGCGAAGATTGAATTTGTTTAAGCCTTACAGTAAAACAATCTAATCATCTACTATTAACAACTCTATAAAAAATTTAGTTTGACAAGCAAACAATAACACTTTCTCCTCATTTACAATCCCATCAAACCGTGGTACAATGAGAATTGTGAAAAAATTATCAGGAGACAATTCATGAAAAAATCTATCTTAACTACACTGCTTTTTGCAGTTCTTTACTTCTTCTGCATGGGGATTGGTGTTCTTTTGGGCAATCTCTTTGACCAAACCGGAAATATGTTTTATGCGCCTGCCTTTACTGCCCTTGTCGGCGGTAGCGTCTATATGATCCTAGTCGCAAAAGTTCCGCGCTTTGGTGCCATTACCACTATCGGCCTTGTCATGGCCCTCTTTTTCTTGGGATCTAAACACGGTGCTGGTGCCTTCCTTCCTGGAATTATCTGTGGCCTCCTAGCAGATGGAGTAGCTCATTTAGGCAAATACAAGGATCAAACGAAAAATTTCCTTTCTTTCGTTATTTTCGCCTTTAGCTCAACAGGACCAATCTTACTTATGTGGATTGCGCCTCAAGCCTATATGGCTACCCTTCTAGCAAGAGGAAAATCGCAAGAATATATCGACCGTATCATGGTCGCACCAAACCCTGGAACCGTCCTTCTATTTATCGCAAGTATTGTCATCGGAGCCCTAGTGGGTGCCTTGATTGGACAAGCCTTGAGTAAAAAATTTGCACAAAAAATCTGATTAATAAAAAAGAGCCGTGTGGCTCTTTTTTTATTTATGACTCAATTTCTTGGTCAAGAAATCTCCCAAAAATTGGATCGCAAAGATAATCAAAATGATAATGATGGTTGCCAAGATGGTCACATCGTGATTGTAGCGGTTAAATCCATAAGCGATGGCTACGTTACCGATACCACCAGCTCCAACCGCACCGGCCATAGCTGTTTCCCCAACAAGGGAAATCAAGGTCACAGTCGTCACACGGATCAAATCTGGAAGACCTTCTGATAGGTAAACACCTACGATATCCCAGAAGGTCGCTCCGCTAGCTTGAGCCGCCTCAATGACACCGCCATCCAATTCAGCCAAGACCACCTGCACCTGACGGGCAAAGAAAGCAAAGACTGCAAATGAAAGTGGCACAAGAGCTGCATTTGGCCCGATGCTCGTCTTCACAATCAAGTGAGAGAGTGGCGACATGATTGCCAAGAGGATGATGAAGGGAACCGCACGGAAAATAGAGGTAATCTTATCCAAAATCCAGAAAACAACTTTATTTTCCAAGACACCACCCGGCGCTGTCAAGACGAGGAAAAGACCTGCAACAAGTCCCAAGAACCCTCCGATGATGAAGGAAAGAACTGTCATATAAAGAGTTAGGTAGATTGCTGTTCCCCAGCCTGCTTGACCAGCCCAGCCCATTTTATAGACATTTGGTAAATAGGTTTGAATCAATGATTCCATCTTACTGTCCTCCCTTCAATACTTTTAGCTGTACGCCTGCTTGACGAATGGCTTCTTGAGCACCTGCTAGCGCTGCTTTTTCACCTGACAAGACCACAACCAATTCTCCAACAGGAGTACCATCGAGAATTTCGATATTTCCATAGAGGATATTAGCCGTTACCTGATAATGCTTGTACAATTCATTCAAAAGTGGCTCATCTGTTGAAGCACCTGCATACTTGAGTTGTACCAAAAGGCTGTTTTCAGACAGATGTTGCACAATTTCTTGCTTCTCAATCTTGACCATGGCTTCATCAATGCCTGTGGCTGTTGAGATAAAGTCTTGGGTCAAAGGTTGTTTAGGATCTGAGAAGATTTCAAGGACACTTCCTTCTTCAATCAAATGCCCATCCTGCATAACTGCTACACGATTGGCAATGTCTTTGACAATCTGCATTTCATGCGTAATCAAGACAACAGTTAAGCCTAATTTTTGGTTCAAATCTTGCAACAAGGCCAAAATCTGCTTGGTTGTCTTCGGGTCAAGGGCAGAAGTTGACTCGTCTGAAATCAAGATTTTTGGATCATTAGCCAAGGCACGCGCAATGGCCACACGCTGTTTTTGCCCTCCAGATAATTGTGAAGGATAGTTTTCAGCACGGTCCGCCAAGCCAACCAAGTCCAACAACTTAGCAACTTTAGCCTTCTTTTCTTCCTTGCTAAGCCCAGAGTGTTTGAGGGCAAAGGCTACATTCTCCTCTGCTGTCTTTTGGCTCATCAGGTTAAAATGCTGAAAAATCATCCCGATATCCTGACGTTTGCGACGCAACTGCTCTGCCGTCAAGGTCACCTTGCCATCAAAAATCACATCGTCGTCAATAGTAATTTTCCCTGCAGATGGTTTTTGCAAGAGGTTAATCACCCGTACAAGGGTTGATTTCCCTGCTCCAGAATATCCAACGATTCCGTAGATATCCCCTTCTTGGATGTGAATAGTCACATCCTTGACTGCTGTGATGGTTCTCTTTTTTTGATGAAAAGTCACATCGATCTGATCTAACTTGATAATATCTCTACTCATAGCTTCTAATCAGCTCCTCTACTAATTCAATATGGGTGTAATAATCGGAGATTCGCACGTTTTCATCTCCACCGTGGTCTCGGCTATTGGCATTTCCTAGACCAAAAGCCACCATTGGCACCTCTAGGGCATCAAAGACCGTATGCATAGGCCCTGTCCCTGCTGTTGTTGGCAAGACTGAAACGCCTTGCGGATAGAATTTCTTAGCCAACTCGATCACATTGAGAATGGCTGGTGCGCTCATATCGCTTCGATAGCTCATCTCTCCCAAGGTATAGTATAATTCTACCTTATCAAAGCCATTTTTGTCTAGCTGTTTCCGAATTTTTTCCAGAACATCATGCGGTTCTAGGCCAGGAACCAAACGAACTTCTAACTTGGCACTGGCTTCTGCTGGCAAAATCGTTTTAACTCCTTGTCCTTGATAACCTGACTGAATCCCTTCGATATTAAGAGCTGGCTCAAAAAAGAAACGTTTTAGAAAGGCTGCACGGTCCTCTTGTAAGAGAGGCAATTCCAAACCATAAATCTGGCTGATTTCCCCTGGATTTCGTTGAGCGTAGGTATCCACCAAAGCCAATTCACGTTCATTTGGTTTTTGAACTTCTTCGTACAAACCTTCAACCAAGATACGACCATCTGCAGCGCGAAGAGACTGTAAGGCTTGGAGGAGATACCAAGGAGCTGATTCCACAACCCCACCATAACTAGAGTGGATATCGACATCAGCGCTTTTCACCTTGGCATCAAAGGTCACAATCCCCTTATTTCCACCAGAAATTTCCAGCTGTTCCAAAGCATTTTTGGTTCCTTGTTCCCATACCAACAAATCCGCACCACGGAGTTTATCCGCATGTTTTTCCAGATACTTATCTAGGTCTGTCGAAGCCGATTCCTCCGCTCCCTCCATGATAAAACTGATATTGACAGGCAGGTCATCATGGTGCTGCATATATTTTCTCAAAGCACTCAAGCGAGCCGTGATATGACCCTTATCGTCATCAACCCCACGTCCATACATGAAACCATTGCGCACCGAAAGAGTAAAAGGATCTTCTGTCCAGACCTGATCCCCATCCGCTGGCACAGTGTCATAGTGGTTATAGAAAATCAAGGTCTTGGCATCTGGACGCGAACTCTTGAAATGCGCCATAACAAAGGGCGCCGTATAAGTCTCATCAATCTCCACTTCAGCCCCAACACGCTTGAAAATCTCACCCAGATAGTTGGCAACTTCCTTAAGTCCAACCTGTTGGGCAAAGACCGACTTCTTAGAAATCAAGGTACGCAAAACCTCAAAATAATGCTGGGCTACATGATCCTTTTCAAATTTTTCAATCTGTTCTTGTTCACTAGGAAAAACCATATTCTCTCTACCTTTCTATGAACTACTTTTCCTGACAATCCATGCTCTATACAAAAGCAAGAGGTGGAATTTTCTCTCCCACCTCCCTGTTTCTTATTACCAAACTGGTTGATCCAAACCGTCTGATGTTTCTTCGATAACTTTTTTCACTTCATCTGTGTGGTAAGCTGCGATTACTTTCTTGATAGCATCAGCCTTAGGTGATGATTCCCAATCTTTTTTCGCAACGATGATGTTGTACCATTGTTTTGAGTTTTCATCAGCTTGTTCTTTGAAAAGTGCTTTCTTGTAGTCCAATTTTGCTTCTGTAACGAAGGTATTGTTTACAACGGCAGCGTCAACTGATGACAATGAACGAGCTGTTTGGCTAGCGTCCAATTCAGTGATTTTCAAGTTCTTTGGATTTTCTTTGATGTTAGCAACTGTTGCAAGAGCAGTTCCTGAAACATCCAATTTAATCAAACCAGCTGATTGAAGCAAGTAAAGCGCACGGCTTTCGTTTGTAGCATCGTTTGGTACAGCGATTTCTCCGTTTGCTGGGATGTCTTCTACTTTAGTGTACTTGTTGTCACTTCCATTCAAACCTGAGTAAAGGCGAATTGGAGAGATGTAAGTATCTGCAATCGCTACAAGGTCTTTCCCGTTTTCTTTGTTCCAGTTGTTCAAGAAGTTATAGTGTTGGAAAGCGTTCAAGTCTACTTCTCCATCAGCAGTTGCCTTATTTGGTTGTGAGTAGTCTGTGAACTCTGTAAATTCCAAAGTAATACCGTCTTTTTTAACTAATTCTTGAACTTTATCCCAACGAGCTTCTTCAGAACCGCTACGGTTAACAGTTGCGATTTTGATAGTTGTTGCATTATCTGCTTTCTTTTCTGAGTTTCCGCAAGCTGCAAGAGCCAAACCTGCGACTGTAGCAAGAGCTGCTACACCAAGCCATTTTTTGATTTTCATGATTCTTTCTCCTTAAAAATAATACCGTACTAGTATCTCACAATTTATTTGATTTCACAAATTGTTATTAGATAGTCAGATATATAGTTTAAAACTATATCCCTAAAAACTGAGAAATCACCCATCTTACTCAGAATGGATGATTTCAAGAAATTATTTAATATCAGCTTCTGCTGGTAGATAAGTGTCTCCGAAGAATTGTTTAGACAATTTTTCAAGCGTTCCATCTTTGTAGAGTTCTTGGATACGTTTGTCTACAAATGATTTCAACTCATCTTGACCTTGAGCAAGAAGTGGGTAAACGTACGGTTGTTGGTCGCTTGGAAGTTCGATAACTTTCAAGTTGTTCAAACCTTGGTTCTTGATCACTGTTTCAACACCGATTTTATCAAAAATCTTGTAGTCAAATTGGCCATCGCTCAAGCGTACCATGATTTGTTGGAAATCTGCCTTAGTATAGTTAAGGATAGTTGGGTTGTCCGGGTGTTCAGCGTTGTATGCTTCTAACTGCTTAGCTGATGTAGTGGCTTGAACGACTTCCGTCGATTTTCCACCGATATCAGCGAGAGACTTGATGCTAGAGTCGTCTTTCTTCACTACAAGGACATTAGGGTTTTGAGCAATTGGTGCGGCATATAGGTATTTCTCCGCACGTTCTTTAGTGTAGCTAAGATTATTGACAGCCATATTGTAACGGTCAGCATCAAGTCCTGCAAAGACACCTGACCATTCTGTCTTTTCAAACTTAACATCATACTTGTCAGAATCTTTAAAGATGGCGCGAACTACTTCAACCTCATAACCAGTCAATTCACCATTTTCTTCATAGATAAATGGTTTTGGCGAGCCATTGGTTGCAACGATAATTTCTTTCTTGCCAGCTGCTTCTCCCTCTTTCTTAGCACTACCTGAGCAAGCAGCTAGCACACCTGCAGCGACAAGTCCTAGAGCAGCAAGAGATGAGTATTTAACGATTTTTTTCATGTCATTTCCTCCAAAATAGAATACCTTATAATCTTAACAGAAAAAGAGCATTTACGCCATTATATGATATCTATCTCTGTGATAAGTTTTCTTTATGACTGATTTAAAAGACCAGACGCAAGACTGCAATCAAGACCACTCCAAAGAGAACTGTTCCGACTAGATTGCGGTAGCGGAAGGCTACCCAAGCTGTTGGAAAGACTGCTAAGAAGTCTAGCCATTTAATTTGAGGAAGGCTACCAACCTTGCCTGTCACTACACTTGAAAGAATCAAGGCAAAGATAATCGAAACGGGCAAGAACTTCAAAAAACGTTCAACAATCGCAGGCAAACCCTTATACTTGACCATGATGAAGGGAATCATACGGGGAATCCACGTCACCAAGCCAGAGAAAATAACTGCTAATAAAAGATACTTACTGACCATCTAAAATCACCCCCATGGTACAACCTAGCAAGGTCGCAAACAGAACAGCTAGCGACTGAGACACCACTGTCAAGAGCAAGAAGAAGGACACCGCAACAACTGCTAGGATAATGAGCAGATTGCGGACAGGAATCCGTCTTTGCATAATCTGGAATTGCGAAGCAAAAATTCCAATGAACATCCCAACCAGGGCAAAATCCAAGCCAAAGATTTCTGGATTTGGCAGCAGACCACCCAGAGCCGTTCCGACAACTGTTCCCACAAACCAAGCCACATAGCTGTTGAGATTGTTTCCGTGCATCCACATAGGATTGACCTTGTCTGTATGGGCTAACTCGCCCATCAAAACGCCATAAGTCTCATCCGTCAAGAGACTAGACATACCGATATTTTGCCAGAGACTGGTATGACGGAAATAGGTTGACGCATGCAAACTCAACAAAAAGAGACGCAAATTAATCAAAAAGACCGTCATAGCAATAGCTGCCACAGGTGCTTGAACCGCAATCAGTGCCAACATGGCAAACTGGGCGCTCCCAGCATAAACAAAGAGGCTCATCAAGCCCATCTCAACAGGTGTCACATAGGGCGCACCAATAATCCCACAGGCCAAGCCAATACTGACATAACCAAGGGCCGTTGGCATGGCCGCCTGCGCCCCCTCCCAAAATCCTTTTTCTTTCATCTTTCTCCTCATATTGTCTTAATAATACTCAATGAAAATCAAAGAGCAAACTAGAAAGCTGGCCACAGGTTGCTCAAAACATTGTTTTGAGGTTGCAGATAGAAGCTGACGCAGTTTGAAGAGATTTTCGAAGAGTATAAGTAGGCTGAAAAGGCTCCAGCCATAGCATGGACTATTATAACACATTCAGGAAAGAGAAAAAAGTCTGCTGATTGTAATCAGACAGACTCCATTTTATTCTTATTTAATCTTGAAGAATTGAACAATTGCCACAATACCTTGATAAATAAAGACAAAGGCAATGGTGTAACTAATATAGAGACCGGTCATCAATGGGTGTCCCATCATGATTAAACCTGCTACGATTCCTAAAATCCCCATCCAAACTAGAGGGGTACCTACCGATTTATCCGTCTTACGAACCTTGAAACCAACGATAGTTTTTGTAATACCATTTGTCAAGGCCCATAAAGAAATGATAAATGGTACAAATGTTACCATTTCAATAAAGCTACCTGAGAACAAGGTAAGAGCGAGGATGAGGGTAACAATTCCTCCAAATAAATTCCAGCCATGCTTTTCTTCTGATTTGAAGTATTGTACAATCTCAGAAATCCCTTGAACTGCAAATACAAGTGCAAACCAGAAAGTCATGGAAGCCAAGCTAATAAGAGGATGTGCAAACATATTAAAACCTACAAAAACTGCAAAAATACCCGCAATTAGTAACAACCATTTCCAAATTTTCGACATTATTTTTCTCCTTTTTTAGAGTAATCTTCCTCTAGTATTCCATAAATCATCATATCCAAAACCTGTGATAATTGATGTTCATATCCTGAAACCAAGTCAGGCAAACTGCTATCTGACGAAACAGTTAAATAATAGGAACGAAACATATCCTGAATCAATCGCAGATAGTCCATAGCTCGTTTCTCATCAATATGCTCTTTCAGTTTGGATTCTGATATAAGTTTTTGACAAACTTGTTCATTCAAGTCCAAAAAGATAGCTTTCTGTGGTGCAATGTCTGCTTCCAATTCTTCTGGTGTCGCAATCATTGCCTCAAAGAAAATGTGGCTATGTTCTGGGTATTGCTGATAAAATTGGTGACGTCTTTCCATATAATCAGCTAAGGAGGGCACTTGACCTTCCACCCCCAGAAACACTGCCAAAGCTTTCTCAAAACTCTCCTGAAAACAAGTTAGATAGAGGTCTGATTTCCCTGAAAAATTATGATACAAAACTCCTTTGGAAATACCATCCACTTTACAAAGTTCATTGATGACAAAACCTTGATAGCCTTTTGTAGCAAATTCAAACAAAGCAGCGGTAATGATTTTCTCTCTTCGTAGTCTTGTTTTTTCTTCTTTTCTCATGTATTTATCTCTACATTTTTTAATTATAAACCGATTGGTCTGAAATGTCAAGCAACTTTCTCAAAAATTTAACAGTCTGCTGATTGTAGCCATCATAAACAGACTGGAATCCAGTCTCAAACATATAATATACACATTCTTCGCTAAATGTTTTCACGGATATTCAAGAGTATGATAAAGGCAGCTAGAAGAAATAGCAATAAAACAAAGCTAACTGCCAGAGTTCCAAAGCTAGTAGCAATGGTTACCAAAGCTATTGTAAATAAGCTAGGTAAAACAACTGTAATGGCACCGATAGAGGATTGAACTGCTCCCATTGACTCCTCAGGTATTTGTTTAAAAATGAGTTCCTGTAATCGAGGAGAGAGGATACCTGCGAAAAAGGCATCCAAGGCACTAAAGATAAGAATCCAGTCAAAACGAACTGCCACAAAGCCAACTAAAAGGAGTAATTGGATAATAAGCGAGGCATATAGGGCTAGTTTTATGGAGATTGTATTCTTCAGATAGCCACTCACAAGGCTTCCGACAATAAGGGCTGACAATTCAAGGGTGGATAACAAGGCAAGAGATTGACCTGTTTGTAAATTCAAAAAGGGCTGATTCCTCAAAAACAGAGTAGAAACAGGAACTGTAACATTTATCACTGCTTGACTAATAGAGATAATAAACAAAACCAAGAGCACCTTATTCATATTCCATATCAATTTTGATGATTGGAGCAGATGCTGGCAAAAGGATTTTACAGAGAGTCCTTCTTGATAGCTAATCGTTTTTTCTACTTTCAAGAGGTCTGTTTTTATGAAAAGAATACCTAAAAATGCGATTAAAAAGGTCAGAGCATTCAGTAAGGAAATAGACTGGATAGATAGAATACCTAGTAAGACTCCTCCTAGAATATTACTGATTGTTTTCACTAAACTAACAGTTGACTGTTTAAATCCAATAGCTTCTGCCAGATGGTCTTGCCCAATAATTCTAATGAAAATCGGAGTGAGCATGGCGCCTGAAAAATAACTCAATGTGTCAGATAAGAGGTTAATCAGACAAATAAATGCTACTAATAACAAGGAAAAGGACTGCCCTGAAAGTGATAAAGAAACGATAGAGTAAAGCAAAAATTTTGCAAAACTAATCATTGTATATTTTAGGACACGATGATGTTGAAAATCCGCCAAAACTCCCAGAAAGATTTGCAGAACTTGAGGAAGGGTTTCTGAAATCGTGATCAGTAAAATCGCCAAAGGGGCAAAAGATGCATCTGCCACATAATTCAAAAAGGCCAGATAAAAAATCGTATCCCCAACCGTTGAAATCCACTGGTTGATGGTTAATTGCCTAAAATTTCTATTTTGAAGAAATACTTTCATCACAACTCCTTTTTAAATTCAAATGGGAAGCTTTCCCCAAGGATAGACCGCGATACTACTAACAACCAAAATTACAGTAACATCAAAAGCTGACCAATACCATTGTAGACTATGTGCAGCCCAATAGGCCAATAAATGGACTTTGTCACTCTAAATAAGACTGCAAATATGAGACCACCACCCATATATACGAAAAAGTCTGTCAAAACCCAACCGTGATTACTAATGTGCAAAATTCCAAATAATATAGCTGAGCCAAGCACATCCAGTCCCCACTTCTTTCCTTTTTCCAGAGCAGTCATCACTAATCCACGATAAATCATGTCTTCAAAAATGGGACCTGCAATCACAGGATAGAAAAAATACATCAAAAATGCTGTAGCTCCTGTAAAAGTAGGAACATCCAGTTGATAAGAAATTGCATTTTTGGTAGGCGGAAAAAGAAAAAAGGTGACGAAATTCCAAACAACAAAAGCAAGAAGAGCTAGGAAGGAATAGAAAAGATAGGAACCTTTAAATTTTCTACTGTTAATTTTCTGCCATTTCCCTGACCAAACCATAACAATAAAAGCAAGCAGAACCACAAGAAAATTTAACAGCATATCCGACAAATAATAGGCAAAGTCGGATAAACCAGCAGCAAGATCGCTATGTAAAAGCAAACGAATGAAGAACTGGTCAGCAACAACTAGTAGAATAGCTATAATAAAGTAGTAGCGTGAGATTATCTTTTTCATTCTATTTTCTCCTATACTATGAAATAATTATAGTATAACACGGAAATCACCACATTTTAGTAAATCGCATATTTGATATTTTTTCTTATAGAAATTTCAGATTTGCGATTGTTTACTACTCAATAAGCTCTTTGTATTGCTGAAAACGCAATTCGAAGAGGGCTATCAATTGTGGATTTTCTAATACTTGCAGAGATTGGATAAAGTGTTCAATCTCTTTTTGATTGTTTCCTTTGGTTTGAAGGAAAATACTCATTTTCTTTAAAAATTGCCACAATACTTTTTCAAAAACATCGTATGGACGAAGCATACTCTCCAGCTCAGCTTCAAAGATTGGGATGTAAGAGAAAAGTTTGCGCTCCATGAGCTCTGATATAATATTCAGAAAGCCACTTTTCATATACAGTCTATTATGTACCAACTCTTTAAATTCCTTAGATTTCTCAAGTAAAGTGGTTGATAAAAATATCAAATCTTGATTGCTCAAGAAAGGCATGGTATTACAGAATATATAGAGTTCAAACCAGGTCCAAGACTCAATAGCGTAGAGGTAGGTAGTTAAAAACTCGCTATCCTCCTCTGCTAGCGGATAGCTTTTATCTAAGGAATGGATAGCATCTTTAATCACAATGGCATTCAAACGACGATAGGTCTCTGCCATCTGTTCTCGCTCGACTTCCTCCAACAGTTGCTCTAAGCCAGCTATATCTTGGTGGGCAAACCGATCCACAACCTTTCTACCAATTCGCATATGTGGAGATTCTTGATAATTGTTGAGCTTATGACCAAACTCATCAAAATTCATATTGATTCCTTGGATGGCTAAGATCAACTTGTCTGCAGATAGCATAGACTGTCCTAGTTCAAACTTAGACAACTGAGAGGCTGTTAGTCCAGCACAAGCCACATCTGACTGTTTTAGCTTTCTAGCCAAGCGCAATTCCTTGTAAAATTCTCCCAATTCCATTCTCTCAATCATCTTACCACCTCCTATTCTTTATATATTATATCATTATTTTTATCATTTTATCAAAATATTCTGACACTTCAGCGAGTGAAAAAGCCAGCCCTAAGCTGACTCTTTATTCCATGGTATCAAAAGCGAGGCTTGGTTTGGCATTGAGGTCCAAGCTTGCAAAGTTTTCTTTATTCCACTCACTGACGCTGGCATAGGCGATCATACCTGCATTGTCTCCGCAGAGGCGTAGGGGTGGAATGATAATCTTGACATCTGTGATTTCGGCTACTAGCCGTTCTCTGAGACCTTTATTGGCAGCCACACCACCAGCCACGACTAAGGTTTTAACAGGGTATTTCTCCAAAGCCTTCTTAGTTTTTGCCATAAGAATATCCAAGACAGCCGCTTGGAAGGAAGCACACAAGTCCTCTGTAGATAGGCTTTCTCCCTTTTGTTCGGCATTGTGGTGAAGATTGATAAAGGCAGATTTCAAACCTGAAAATGAAAACTCCAGATTATCTTCCTTAATCATGGCACGAGGGAAATCATAAATATCCTGCCCCTGATGAGCCAGCTCGTCAATCTCGCGACCTGCAGGATAGGTCAAGCCCATGACACGGCCGACCTTATCATAAGCCTCACCAACTGCGTCATCTCTCGTTTCCCCAACAATCTTGTAATCACCAGCCTCAGAAACATAGACTAACTCTGTGTGTCCACCGCTGACCAAGAGGGCTAGCAAGGGAAACTCCAAAGGCTCCACACTCTGAGCGGCCATGAGGTGGCCAGCCATGTGGTTAACGGGAATAAGCGGAAGTCCATGAGCCCAAGCAAAGGCCTTGGCAGCTGACAAACCAACTAACAGCGCTCCAACCAAGCCCGGTCCATAGGTAACCGCGACAGCTGTTACATCCTCTTCGGTAATCCCTGCTTCTGCTAGCGCTTCCTCGATACAGGCTGTAATGACCTCGACATGGTGACGACTGGCTACTTCAGGCACTACGCCCCCAAAACGTTTGTGACTCTCAATTTGACTAGCAATGACATTGGACAAGAGCTCATCGTCGTTTTTCAAGACGGCGACACTGGTCTCATCACAGGATGTCTCAAATGCTAAAATATATCTATCCTTCATCTATTTCTCTCTTCATGATGATGGCGTCCTCGACTGGGTCATGGTAGTAGGCCTTTCGCTCAGCGATGACCGCCATCTTTTCTTTCTTGTAAAATGCTTGCGCTCGTTGGTTTGACTTTCTGACTTCGAGTAAAATCTCCTTATCTGCCGGCAATTGAGCAAACAAGGCCGAGGCAATCCCCTGACCCTGATAGGCTCCTTTGACAGCGATTTGCAGGACTTCTGCCTCAAAGAAATTCTCCTGCACAGCTAGAAAGCCAATCACTTCTGCTCCATCATAAGCTAGAGCATACCAAGTCTGGTCTTGGGACAGGTCTGCTTGGATTTGTTCCAACGTCCAAGGACTGACTGGGTAAACAGCTACCATGACAGCGTAGATGGCTTGAGCCAAGTCAGGCTGTCTTTGGATTCGTTTGATGTCTATCATAGGCGTTTAATGTAGGACTCCCCAGACTCAGTGTGGTTCTTAAGCCAGTTTTCCTCAGCCTCAACACGTTTGAGGTAATTCGGCACAAAATCATGCAAGGAGTCTGCTTCCTTATTCCAGGCCAAAAGAGCAAAATTGGCTGCATTAGGCAAGGTTTCTTTGAAATTAGTCCTTGGCAAGTGTTCTTGAATCTGCTCCACAAAGGGGCCAACTTCTCCGACAAAGATTACCTGACTAGCACCCTTGATTAGCTCGATAACTCGCTCAAAGGGCAAGTGCGCTTCTGGCATGACAGGTTTGGCATTTTCATAAAATCCCGCATAAACATTGTTGCGACGCGCATCCATCAAAGGAACGAACAAGCCTTCTTGCTGGTATGGTACCAGAGCTAAAAGACTCGACATACCAACCAACTCGATGTTCAGAGTGTGAGCTAAGGTTTTGGCAGTCGCTACCGCAATTCGCAAACCTGTGTAGCTACCCGGCCCTTCAGCCACCACGATTCGATCCAAATCCTTGGGTGTCCAGTCCAAACTTGCCATCAAAAAATCGATGGCAGGCATAAGGGTAATACTGTGATTTTTCTTGATATTAATCGTCGTCTCGGCAAGAACCTGCTTGTCCTCTAAAATAGCGAGAGAAAGAGCCTTGCTGGACGTATCAAAAGCTAATACTTTCATAACATATTCCTATCTTTTTGTCTGCTTACTATTATACTACAAAAGCTGGCACATGGGAATTTTCTTTATCCCCAAACAAAAATGCCTATACTTAGCCCAAAAACAATTCGCAAATAAAATTCAAAAAAATCTTCACTTTTCCTTTTCTTTTCCGAATATAAAAGTGAACAAGAAAATTGAAAGGATCTCCATAAAAAGTTTGGTAAGTCATGCTAGATAAAAGACACATTTTTAGGAGGATAAATTTTATTGTCTTCATCTCTTACAGTTTGCTCAGCATTCTCAATGATTTAAACATTACTACTATCCCTTTACCATTCGATTTATCTGTTTGTATTGTTTTATTTTTATGCTTCAACTCTATTTTTGAGCAGAACAATGATTACCATAAAAATAATAAGCTTTGAAAATTCCATTGTCATGTCATTTTAGAAAAATACAAAGACCACCTCATCTTGATAGAAGGGGTGGAATTTTCATGTCATGAATCTACTGTCTTTTATCCCCAAACAAAAATGCCCCAGCATAAACAGGGCATCTAAGCATTTAATCCAAAGTAAAATACAAACCAAACGACATAGGTTACGAGGAGGAGAAAAAGCGAGTAGAGAGTCACAAAAGTAATTTTCCACAAGAACTTGGTTTGTCGTCGTTCCAGTTTGGCAAATAGAAGATTCCCCGCATAAACGCAAGCAACAAAAACAATAAAAGCCACCAAGCGAGCTCCGATAGCAAAAGCAAATAAGTTATACATAGGGCAACCTCCTTGACTTAAAACTATATGGAATTATGACAAGCGATAAATTTCACTTCCATTATCAAGATAACATATTTTCTTTATTTTTGCAAACGCTTACCTTTGAGTGCTTATATGACTTTCTTCATTTCGGCCTTTTACTAATCTTTCATTTTGTGGTATAATTGAAATAATTGTAACGAATCAAGGTCAATCTAGACACAAAATGGAATGAAATCAAGCAAATCTATGCTAAAAGTTTGGAATAAGCTGACCTGTAAATAGAAAGGAACTATATGATTTACAAAGTTTTTTATCAAGAAACAAAAGAACGTAGCCCACGTCGTGAAACAACACGCGCACTTTACCTAGACATCGATGCCAGCTCAGAACTTGAGGGACGCATCGCTGCTCGCCAACTTGTCGAAGAAAATCGCCCAGAGTACAATATCGAGTATATCGAACTCTTGTCTGACAAATTGCTAGATTACGAAAAAGAAACTGGCGCCTTCGAAATCACGGAGTTCTAATATGGCCTATACTCTTAAACCTGAAGAAGTCGGCGTTTTTGCCATCGGTGGTCTGGGAGAAATCGGGAAAAATACATACGGGATTGAATACCAAGATGAGATTATCATCGTCGATGCTGGGATTAAATTCCCAGAAGATGACTTGCTGGGTATCGACTACGTCATTCCTGATTACTCTTATATCGTAGACAATATCGACCGCGTCAAGGCTGTTTTGATTACACACGGACACGAGGACCACATCGGTGGGATTCCATTCCTGCTCAAGCAAGCAAATGTCCCTATCTATGCTGGACCGCTTGCCTTGGCTTTGATCCGTGGAAAACTCGAAGAACACGGCCTCCTGCGCAACGCCAAACTTTACGAAATCAACCACAACACTGAGTTGACCTTTAAAAATCTCAAGGCAACTTTCTTTAGAACTACTCACTCTATTCCAGAGCCTTTGGGGATTGTCATTCATACTCCTCAAGGGAAAATTGTCTGTACGGGTGACTTCAAGTTTGACTTAACACCAGTTGGTGAACCAGCAGATTTGCACCGTATGGCTGCGCTTGGTGAAGAAGGTGTACTCTGTCTCCTGTCTGACTCGACAAATGCAGAAATTCCAACCTTTACCAACTCTGAAAAAGTCGTTGGCCAGTCCATCATGAAGATTATCCAAGGCATTGAAGGACGTATCATCTTTGCATCCTTTGCCTCAAATATCTTCCGTCTCCAGCAAGCAACTGAAGCTGCTGTAAAGACTGGACGCAAGATTGCGGTCTTTGGTCGCTCTATGGAAAAGGCCATTGTCAACGGAATTGACCTTGGTTACATCAAAGCTCCTAAGGGAACCTTTATCGAGCCAAATGAAATCAAAGACTACCCTGCAGGCGAGGTTCTGATCCTCTGTACAGGTAGTCAGGGCGAGCCGATGGCAGCCCTCTCTCGTATCGCCAACGGAACCCACCGTCAGGTGCAACTCCAACCCGGTGATACAGTTATCTTCTCTTCTAGTCCAATCCCTGGAAACACTACTAGCGTCAATAAGCTGATTAACATCATTTCAGAAGCTGGTGTTGAAGTTATCCACGGTAAGGTTAACAATATCCATACTTCTGGACACGGTGGCCAGCAAGAGCAAAAACTTATGCTCCGCTTGATTAAGCCAAAATACTTCATGCCTGTCCACGGTGAATACCGCATGCAAAAAGTCCATGCTGGACTTGCGGTGGATACTGGTGTTGAGAAGGACAATATCTTTATCATGAGCAATGGAGATGTGCTTGCCCTTACCGCAGATTCTGCTCGTATAGCAGGTCATTTCAACGCCCAAGACATCTATGTCGATGGAAATCGTATCGGTGAAATCGGTGCTGCTGTCCTCAAAGATCGTCGCGATCTATCTGAAGACGGTGTCGTTCTGGCAGTCGCAACTGTTGACTTCAAATCGCAGATGATTCTGTCTGGACCAGATATCCTCAGTCGAGGCTTTGTCTACATGAGAGAGTCTGGCGACTTGATTCGCCAAAGCCAACGCATCCTCTTCAATGCCATTCGTATCGCACTGAAAAATAAGGATGCTAGCGTGCAATCTGTCAATGGTGCCATTGTCAACGCTATTCGCCCCTTCCTTTATGAAAATACAGAACGTGAACCGATTATCATCCCTATGATTCTCACACCAGATGAAGAATAATACTCTTCGAAAATCTCTTCAAACCACGTCAGCTTCGCCTTGCCGTACTCAAGTACAGTCTTCGGCTAGCTTCCTAGTTTACTCTTTGATTTTCATTGAGTACAAGTCAACAAAACAGCCCCGTTTTCGGAGCTGTTTTTCTCTATGCTTTCTTTTGAGATTAAAACTCAATAAAAATCGAAATCAGACTAGAAGGCTAGGCGAAAGCATAACTTGAGTTAGGTGAGCCGAAGCCGACGACGTATCATTTTGATTTTTGAAGAGTTTTAGAAATACTACGATTTTTACCTTCCAAATACACCATCAAAATAGAAATATCTGCTGGGTTTACTCCCGAGATACGGCTGGCTTGGCCGATGGTTTCTGGATTGATGAGTTTGAACTTCTGACGGGCTTCTGTCGCGATAGAATCAATGTCATCCCAATCAATATTGGCTGGAATGCGTTTTTCTTCCATGCGTTTCATCTTGGCAACCTGGTCCATGGCTTTGGAAATATAGCCTTCGTACTTGATTTCTGTTTCAATCAATTCGATAATCTTGTCATCCAAGTCCTCTGCAGCTGGTCCGATGAAAGCCACCACATCTTGATAAGAAACTTCTGGACGGCGAAGGAATTCCTTGGCTGTCACTGCATCTGTCAAAGGCTTGAAACCCATCTCCTCAACCTTGGCATTGGTTTCCTTGACTGGCTTGAGTTTGATGCTGTCTAGGCGTTTCATCTCATTTTCAAATTGATTTTTCTTGATTTCAAAGCGAGCCCAGCGTTCATCATCCACAAGGCCAATCTCACGTCCCATCTCTGTCAAACGCATATCAGCATTGTCATGGCGGAGAATGAGGCGGTATTCAGCTCGACTGGTCAAAAGGCGATAAGGCTCAATGGTTCCCTTGGTCACCAAGTCATCAATCATGACCCCAATATAACCGTCACTGCGCTTCAAAATCAACTCAGGCTTGCCTTGGATTTTAAGAGCCGCATTGATACCCGCGATAATCCCTTGACCAGCAGCTTCTTCGTAACCTGACGTTCCATTTGTCTGACCAGCAGTGAAAAGTCCGGAGATTTTCTTGGTTTCCAGAGTCGCACGCAACTGGTGAGGCAAGACCATGTCATACTCAATGGCATAACCTGTCCGCATCATCTCTGCATTTTCCAAACCTTTGATAGAATGAACCAAGTCACGCTGGACATCCTCAGGCAGACTGGTTGAAAGTCCTTGAACATAGACTTCCTCAGTATTGCGACCTTCTGGCTCAAGGAAGAGTTGGTGGCGCTCCTTGTCCGCAAAGCGCACAATCTTGTCCTCAATCGACGGACAGTAGCGAGGCCCCACTCCCTTGACTACACCTGTAAACATAGGCGCACGGTGGAGGTTGTTTTGGATAATCTCATGACTGGTACCATTGGTATAGGTCAACCAGCATGGCACTTGGTCTTTGACATAATCCTCATCACGTGAAGTGTATGAGAAATGATTAGGCGCTTCGTCTCCTGGCTGAATCTCGGTCACATCGTAGTTGATAGAAGAAGCCTTGACACGTGGAGGCGTTCCTGTCTTGAAACGACCAATTTCGAGGCCCAGTTCCTTGAGATTGTCAGCAAGGTTAATAGAAGCCAAGCTGTGGTTAGGACCTGATGAATACTTGAGGTCTCCGATGATGATTTCCCCACGGAGGGCGGTCCCTGTCGTCACGATAACAGCCTTGGCAGCATACTCTTGATGGGTCGCTGTACGAACACCGACAACCTTGCCATCTTCCACCAAAATCTCATCAATCATGGTTTGACGAAGGGTCAGATTCTCTTGATTTTCAACCGTCTTGCGCATCTCCTTAGAGTAAAGCTCCTTGTCAGCCTGCGCACGGAGGGCACGGACAGCTGGCCCCTTCCCTGTGTTGAGCATCTTCATCTGGATGTAAGTCTTGTCAATGGTTTTGGCCATCTCGCCACCGAGGGCATCAACTTCACGCACAACAATCCCTTTGGCAGAACCACCGATAGAGGGATTGCAAGGCATGAAAGCCAGCATTTCAATGTTGATAGTCGCAAGCAAAACCTTACAACCCATACGGCTAGCAGCTAAGGAAGCCTCGACCCCAGCGTGTCCCGCACCAATTACAATAATATCGTATTCTTCTGTAAAATTATATGTCATTTCTTAACCTTTCAAAAATTTCTCGTAAATAAGGAACTAACTTCTCCTCCTCTAGAGCTTGAGCCATAGTAACCCATTTAAAGTGCGTATG
This sequence comes from Streptococcus mitis, assembly GCF_047465045.1. GTDB lineage: Bacteria > Bacillota > Bacilli > Lactobacillales > Streptococcaceae > Streptococcus > Streptococcus mitis_DT. The sequence continues at coordinate 145,717 of NZ_JASHAR010000002.1, read as the reverse complement.
CTCTTCAGGATCTAATCTGATAATTGGCTTCTCCCCAACCCACTCTGCTTTATAAACTAATCGAGTAAAGACAGTATCCTTAGAAGTATCCAGTTGACTATCTTCGTGAAGAAGTTTGAGCAAACTGCTATCTAGCCTAACTCCCGCTTCTTCAATACATTCTCTAAGAGCTCCATCTCGCGGAAGTTCACCCTTTTCAACCCCGCCACCAGGAATATCCCAGTAAGTTGGATAAACATTGGGTTGTCCTCTTTTAATTTCCGAACGCTGAATGAGCAAATAATCATCTCCACTATGAACAAGTACATGGGCAATAAGCTTAACCATCCTTTTCTCTCCTATTTCTCAAGATGAATGTGTCTTAGTTGGCCGTCCCAAGTTGGTAGGGCTGTTTTTAAAAAGGCTGGAACTAGCTGGATATTCTGGAGTTCATCCAAGTCAATCCACTCACAAGGCTGCATTTTTTCGTCTTCCTGCATGGTCAATGGGGCATCCTCAAGCAAGTTCACCAGATAATGAAACTCGATGTTGTGATAGGAAACACCGTCTTGTTCAAAACGATTTTCAACCACAAAAGCTAGCTGCCCAGCTTGAGCTTTAACACCCAGTTCTTCCCTCACTTCACGGACTACTGCGTCTTCCGTACTTTCATTGACTTGGATGGCACCGCCAATAGTGTAATACTTGCCCTTATCTTTGGTGACTAGAAGCTTGCTATTTTGGAGAATCAAGGCTGTCGCCCGAACACCAAAAACTGTATTTCCTACTTTTATCCTAAAGTCTTGCTGAGTCATTTTTTCCTTTCCCTTAAACGACACAAAAACAGTCAAAACTCCAAAGAAGTGCAGGACAAAAAAGCCTGCAACATCCATGAGCTTTGACCATCATTTCTATTGCTTTTATTATTGTAGCAAATTGAGAAAATTTGTCAATCTAAATGTACTGACAAACTTGTCCGTCACGGTAAGCATTGTCAATCAAGCCACCACCTAGACACTCTTCACCATCGTAAAAGACAACTGCCTGACCTGGTGTGATGGCGCGTTGCGGTTCTGCAAAGATAACCTCTGCCTTGTCTCCTTTGACATGGACGGTCACCTTCGAATCAGGCTGACGGTAGCGGAATTTAGCCGTACATTCGAGCGTAAACTCCTCTGGCATGTCACGAGTAAAGTGAACTTGACTAGCCTCAAGGCTGGTTGACATGAGCGAATCATGGTAGAAACCTTGTCCGACATAGAGAATATTCTTGCTTAGGTCTTTTCCAACAACGAACCATGGCGCGTTGTCACCACCGTGTTGACCACCGATACCGAGACCACCACGCTGACCGATTGTATAATACATAAGTCCTGCATGCTCGCCCATATCGCGACCATCTACAGTCATCATGCGACCAGGCTGAGCTGGCAGGTAGTTGCTGAGGAAATTTTTAAAGTTCTTTTCTCCAATAAAGCAAATCCCTGTCGAGTCTTTCTTCTTAGCAGTCGCAAGTCCTGCTTCTTCTGCTAGTCTGCGAACTTCAGGCTTTTCCAAATGTCCCAGTGGGAACATGGTTTTTTGAAGTTGTTCTTGCGACAGTTGGTTGAGGAAATAGGTCTGATCCTTGCCATTATCCACACCGCGAAGCATGTGAACAGTGCCATCCTCATCACGCGCCACTCGGGCATAATGCCCAGTCGCTACATAGTCTGCCCCTAAGGTCATGGCATAGTCCAAAAAGGCCTTGAACTTGATTTCCTTGTTACACATAACATCTGGATTTGGCGTGCGTCCCGCACGGTATTCTGCTAGGAAATACTCGAAAACGCGGTCCCAGTACTCTTTTTCAAAATTGACAGAGTAGTAGGGAATGCCAATCTGGTCTGCTACCGCAGCCACATCCTTGTAATCTTCGGTCGCCGTACAGACGCCGTTTTCATCTGTGTCGTCCCAGTTCTTCATGAAGATGCCAATCACATCGTAACCCTGCTCCTTGAGAAGAAGAGCCGTCACCGACGAATCAACACCACCACTCATCCCCACAACAACACGTGTTTTAGAGTTATCACTCATGGTAAGTCTCCCATCTATTCGTTTATTCACGATTGAAGGTCGTGTGTGCTTTAACGATTGAAGGTCGCTTGAGCAGTATTCATTATAACACGCTTGGTTGGAGAAGACAAGAAAGAGGCTGTCAATCGACCAACCTCTTATCAATCTATCACTTTCTAGCTTCATTCGCTTTCTTAGCAACTGCAATCTGGTATTTCACTTGGTCAAACCCTGTACCTCCCAAGGAATTTCGTCTTTGAACAGCAGTTTTAGGTTGCAAGTAGACATAGATATCCTCGGCAATGAGGGAATGATAGGTTTGTAATTCCTCCAAAGTCCAATCTTGAATATTTTTAGCAGACTTGATAGAGTCTAACACTAATCTTCCCACAACTTCATGAGCTTCTCTAAATGGCAAACCTTTCCCTGCCAAATAATCTGCCAACTCAGTCGCATTTGAAAAGTCCTTCTCTGTTGACTCTTGCATTTTTTCCTTGTTTACCTGCAAACTAGATAACATACCAGCCAACACATCGAGGGAATTTAAAATCGTTTCGACCGTGTCAAACATTCCTTCCTTATCCTCTTGCAAATCCTTATTATAAGCTAAAGGCAAAGACTTCATGACTGTCAATAGTCCAAACAGATTCCCATAAACTCTACCAGTCTTTCCTCGAATCAACTCAGCCATATCTGGATTTTTCTTTTGGGGCATAATAGAGGAACCTGTTGTAAACGTATCTGACAAGGTAATGAATTGGTACTCAAAACTACACCAATTGATCATTTCTTCACAAAAACGGCTCATATGCATCATGAGTATACTGGCATTGGACAGAAATTCTAAGATAAAATCGCGGTCACTAACAGCATCCAAAGAATTTGTATAAGGTTGCTTAAACTCCAGCAAATCGCTAGACAATTGGCGATCAATGGGGAAAGTCGTTCCTGCCAAAGCCGCTGCACCTAGAGGGCATAGGTCTGTATGCTGCTGGTTAAATTCAAAACGTTCACTATCTCTTTGAAACATATTGTAGTAAGCCATCAGGTGGTGGGCAAAACTAATAGGCTGGGCATGTTGCAGATGGGTATAACCCGGCATGATCGTCTCCACATGATTTTCCGCCAAGTCTAATAAAACACCCTTGAGATGAGCCAGTTTATCTAGGACATGGCCTAGTTGTTCCTTGAGATATAAGTGCATATCTGTCGCAACTTGGTCATTTCGAGAACGAGCCGTATGTAACTTCCCTGCAAGGGGACCAATTTTTTCTGTCAGCAACACTTCCATATTCATATGAATATCTTCGTTTGCGATATCAAAGTCAAGTTGGCCTGCCTCTAGCTCTTCTAAAAGCTCTTTCAAACCTGCTTGAATCTTTTCTGACTCCTTCAAACTCAAAATGCCCGTCTGGCCCAACATCTGAACGTGGGCCAAAGAACCAATCACATCAAATTTAGCTAATTTCTGGTCAAAAGATATACTCGCACCAAAGCGCTCTACCCAGTCTTCGACAGTACCTTCAAAGCGACCACCCCATAATTTTGTATTCTTAGCCATATCACATCCACCTCTCTATCCAATAGCCCTATTTGGCGCTTTTTTGAACCTCAGAATGAACCTTGGTTGGAAGTCCCCACAACTTAATAAAGCCAACAGCCGCATCTTGGTCAAAGGTATCCGCACTGGTATACGTCGCCAAATTTTCATCGTAAAGTGAATTTGGTGATTTCCGAGCTACGACCTGAGCGCTTCCCTTATAGAGTTTGACTTTTGCAGTCCCATTGACAACTTTTTGAGTCTCTTTAATATAAGCAATCAAGGCTTGTGTAGCTGGACTAAACCACAAAGCATTATAAATGAGATTTGATAATTCATTTTCTATAATTGGTTTAAAATGGGCCACTTCTCTCACAAGCGTCAAGTCCTCAATTTCCTTATGAGCTGTCAGTAGAGTCACTGCCCCTGGGCATTCATAGATCTCTCTTGATTTAATCCCAACCAAACGATTTTCCACGTGGTCAATCCGTCCGACCCCATGTTTTCCAGCTATTTCATTGAGTTTTTGAATCAAATCTGCCAATTTTAGCCCTTCTCCATTGAGGGAAACTGGAACACCTTCACTAAACTCAATATCAATGTATTCTGGCATATCTGGAGCTTGCTCTGGAGAAGTTGTGATGCCAAAGGCTTCTTCTGGAGCCTGATTCCATGGATTCTCCAAAATACCACATTCATTGGCACGTCCCCAAAGATTTTGGTCGACAGAGTAGGGATTATCAAGGTCAGCAGGAACAGGTACCCCATTTTCCTTGGCATAATGAATTTCTTCCTCCCGAGACCATTTCCATTCACGAACTGGCGCAATCACTTTTAAATTGGGATCCAAGGCTGCAATCGATACTTCAAAACGTACTTGGTCATTCCCCTTACCTGTACAACCATGAGCAATTGTAGTCGCTCCTGTCTGATGCGCTATTTCAACCAATTTTTTAGAAATAAGAGGGCGGCTCAAGGCAGATACCAAAGGATACTTTTTTTCATAGTAGGCATGTGACTGAAGAGCCACTAGCACATAATCTGTAGCAAATTCGTCCTTAACATCAATGACATAAGATTCGACTGCCCCAACCTTGAGAGCCTTATCATGGATGAAATCTAAGTCTTTCCCTTCACCCACATCCATACAAACTGCAACAACATCATAGTCTTTCTTTAGCCAGGTAATAGCAACTGATGTGTCTAAACCGCCAGAATAGGCCAAAATTACTTTTTCTTTACTCATGTTCTTTTCCTTCTTTCTATTTTTCAATGGATGCTTTAAAGGCATCCTCAATGAGTTTGTCTAATTCCCCAGACTCCTTCAACTTTTGAATGGTTTTATCGACTGCCTCTTTCAATTCCTTGCTATCTTTTTTCATGGCGACCGCGTAGGAATCATCTTGCTCTTTTTCAAAATTGAGGTCTGCGATTGCTAAATCAGGATTATTTTCCACAAATCCCTTGGCAACTGGTTCTTCAAAGATAACGGCATCCACTTGTCCTGATTTTAAATCTGTGATTAAATTCCCATTTTTAGGCAGAGATACGAGGGAAGAATTTTGTAGCAAATCTTTCGCCATCGTCTCTTGAATAGAACCTTTCTGCGCTCCGACCTTTTTCTGCGCTAAGTCGTTGACAGACTGATAAGTGGCTAAATCAGATTTTTTGACAATGAGCTTATTTTTTGAAGTATAGTAGGGAGTTGAAAAATCGAACACCTTACTCCGTTCATCTGTCTTAGAAACACCTGATATGGCAAGATCGGCTTTTCCTGATTGAACACTAGCCAGTACATTGTCAAAACTCATGGGAGATAGTTCCAATTCGACACCTAGTTCTGTTGCGATAGCCTTGGCTAATTCGATATCTGAACCCACAATCTGATTTTTCCCATCAACCACTTTTTGATATTCAAATGGAGCAAAATCTGGATTGAGGGCTACAACCAATTTTCCTTTGGACTTGATGGCTTCAATTCCAGCCGATTGATTGTTACTACAAGCAAATAGTAGGGGGAGCATCACTAAACCAAACATCGTCATCAACACCTTCTTCATCTTATTCATAACAAAACCTCCTTTATGTTTATTCTTTTTGGTTGTATAAATAATACTCCTATCCTCATCGTTTGTCAAGCCTAAATTGAAAAATTTTTCAATTTGAAACAAAAAAACCTAGAAATACTACATAAAAATGTCATTTCTAGGCGTATTTATGCTATTTCTCTCTGGAAAACATGAGTATTCAGCCAGTCAAAAGAAGCCGAACGAACTCATTTCCCCTTGCCCAATTCAATGATACGATGACATTGTTGGGCTACATAAGCATCGTGGGTCACAATAATAACTGTTTTCCCCTCGCGATTCATCTCTAAGAGAAACTTCAAGACCAAATCTCTATTTTCAGGATCCAGCGAACCTGTTGGTTCATCGGCTAAAATCAGCTGGCTGGGTTTTAAGATGGCTCTAGCAACTGCAATTCGTTGTTGCTCCCCACCAGACAACTCGGAGACCTTTTGATGCAACGTAGCTGACAAACCTACTCTCTCTAAAATCTCTTCCACCTTTTTAAGCTTGTCTTTCTTGGACAATTTCACATATTTCAGCGCCAGCATGAGATTGTACTCGACCGTTTCATCATCAATCAGGGCAAAATTTTGAAACAGATAAGAGATATGTTCACGGATTATTGTTTGCGACTTGGCAGAATTGACCGCTAGATTTGTCTGACCAAAAATCTCATACCGTCCGCTATAATCACCATCTATCAAACCTAATAAATTTAACAAGGTCGACTTACCACTACCACTTTTTCCAACGATGGCAACCAAATCTCCCTGATCAATCCTGAGAGATAAGTTATCCAAAATCACTTTTCCCCCAATGGTTTTGGTAATATTTTTCAACTCAATCATAAGATGCCCCCTTTCAATAACTCTACTAGACTTCTTTTCTCCATCTTAGAAGCCAAGGCTAGCACAAATAGTATATCCAAACATGTAAAACCTGCAAACAGTAGAAGTGGCAGGAGCGCATGGGCAAAGAAAATCAAGACTAGAAGAGGCAGACTATAGCCCAGCAAGAGAAGAACTAGAAGAGGGCGATAGCGATCGACCAGTTTCCACCCCATAAACTTCTTGGTAATGATATCCCTGCGCTTCAACAAGAAAGTGGTAACGAGTAAAAAGTAGGAGATCATCATGCTAAGGAGACCAAACAAAGCAAAGAGTATATTAAGATTTAGAACTGCATCTCGATAAGAATCTACTTTCTCTTGTTGAATGGCTTGAATCGATGAAAATTTTAAATAATTCCCATCTGATAATTTCTCAACTAACTCCGTAATCACTTTTTGATTTTGTTCTGTATTTTCAACTTTCATCGGATTGTTTAAACCTGTCGTTGACAAGCGAGTCTTTTCTTCCCACATCATGTCTTGATCATTTACCAGACTAATGATTGGATTGTGGAGATTTTCCTTTCGCTCATTATTATAAGGGAAGAAGGACCAATCTCCTTCATAATAGGCAATCTCGACATCCATCTCCTCTATCGTTCGTTTTTGCTGCTCTTCATACTTCATCGAATGAAAGGCAATTAACTTCCCCAAGAGCTGATTTTTATCTTCTTCACCTTTCGTACTTGCTGGCATCAAAATAACTTTTTTAATACCGGTATCTGGTAGCTTGAATCCCTTGCTCTTTAGAAAATTGCGATTGGCATAGTAAACATCCACCGTATCTGTTAACTGATATTGCTGAATCTGTTCTGATTGGACAAAATTTTTTACAGGAAGACTGCTACTCTGCACATAGCCCGCCTGCGTTTTTTCTACCAAATCCTGATAAAATCGATAGAAATAATCTGTAGATTTCCCTGACCCTGCTAGCTCTTCTTGCCACAGGTTATCATTGAGTTTGAAGGTTTCTAAGGTCAGGTAATTACCTTGGCTTACCCACTGTTGCTGATAAGCAAGTTCTTTGTTTTCTTGTTCTAGACTTCTACCTACCCCAATCAGTAAGGCCGTCAGTAAAATAGTTGTCCCTATTTTCATCACATAATTGAAGATGAGACCAAGTTTGACAGATGAAAAACCTTTCAACATGGAGCTGACTGTCATTTTCTGAATCATCAGGTAGGTCAGCCAACTGATGAACAAATACAACTGTAAAAGCAGAAATTGGGATAAGAGTAAACTTGGGAACAAAAGTTTTGGTCTGTAGTCCAGCACTAAAAATAGTCCCAAGTCAATGATAAGACTTCCACCCAAGAGAAGATAAAAATTAGTCTTTACAAAACCAGCTAAAATCGCTCTACTTTGGAAACCAAGTAACTTTTGAACCCCCACTCGTTTCATCTCCATCATCGGCTGATAAACTGTCATTAAAATCACAAGCAAGATTGCCAAGATAAAGATAATGATAGATAGTAACAACTCTTGATTTAGCACTCCAACCTGACTTCGGTAAGTGGGTTCTAATAAAATCGTCTTATCTATCTGGAAAAAATCACTCCACTTTTGTAGAATGGTATCGCGATCTATCTCTTTGCTGGAGGTAATCATGTAGCGCCCATTTACAGTATGGGATTTATCCTCAATATAGGATTGGAAGGTCTGGAGTCGAATGAGTTTCACCTTTAAAAAGGTGGGAATGGTTCCTAGATTATTGGGAAGATCCTGGTTGCTGTAGACCCCCTTCTCATTCTTTGAAAAATCAAGAGAAGTCAGACCGAACTCCTGATAGGGGAAGGTTTCCTTATTAAAAACACCAGCCTTGACGGCTTCATCGCCATTATCTACTTTGATAATAGAGACCTTGTCTTGATTTGCAACCTCTTCAAAAAATTGGAGAATCGTTTCTGTCGGTTTAGTGACATCTTTCAAGTACAAGTCAAATGAATAGGTTGTCTTGCCCATCTCCTGAATCCGCACTATTTCACGTGTAACATTTACATTCAGGACAAAAAACGTAGTACACAGCAAAAGCAGGAGCATACAAAGATGACTGATTTTTTTCATAGAGATACCTCCCGTGAAGAGACGAAACTGGGAAAAACTAACTTTCCAATAAAGCCACACAGTGATTCTCTCAGCTTAATTGTGTTCAAGGCTGAAAACACTGTGTGGTTTTTGAATGTTTAGAGGTTAGTTTTTTGAGCAATCGTCTATCAAAATGTCCGTTTATCTGTCAATAATCCGAGAAAATCTTGTCGTTTCAAGTCGGAGAAGTGTTTGGTAGAAAGACTTCCTTTTTGAAGTCCATCATCTCTAACCTGCAAATAATAGCTATGTTGGCTTGTTTTAATTGTCAAAAAATCGCCAAATATAAAAACTCTTTTCCAGTTACGAATCTCAAATTCTTTCATCTCTGATTTTGGAATGCGGATAAGTCCTTGCCGCAAATCACGATGATGCTCACTTGTGAAAGTCATCCCATTCCCAAGATTTCTTATCAGTAGTTCATCTGGAGTTACCATCACCAACGCTATTTTAGTTAAGAAAATTTCAACTGTTGGTGGTAAAATCGCCAAATTAAACCAGGGATGTAGGTAACGATAAGCTAAGAAATAGTGAGGCTCCTCACCCAATCCTAGTTGTTTATATAATGTCTTAACCTCACTGTCTAATCTCGCTTCAAAAGACATATCCGAATGCTCTTCTTCCTTCCTCTGATTAAAATAACGCATCCAGACTAGAAAACCTATAAAGACTATAATAAATATTCCTGATAAGAGATATTTTACATTGTAGTTCATCACTTAACCTCCTGATTAACTTTTCCGCCTAAAACAGAGGCCTATCTATTTTGAAAATAGTTCCATAACAACTTTAAATAAAACTGGTGACATTGTATCAAGCTAGAATTCTTTCTTTTCTAGCTGCATCATAATTCTTTGCTGAATACAAAGTTAAGGGTATTGTATTTGTTAACGCTTACACAATCCCTATTTTACCTATATTATAAATCAACATATATAACCTGTCAAGTGATTAAAGAAAAATATTAAATATTTTCAAGTAGTTTCAGTCTTGAATACAATCAAGTTGAAAGGAATACCGTGTGGTTTTTGAATTTTTGAAGTTTCATAGGTCAGTTTGTTGGATAATGTTATAAGAAAATTCATGCTCATCAATAGAAGGCTTAATTCCCCTACAATTATCTGTTTACCTCTGTTATACATTCTAATTTTCTTTAGTCAGCGCAACATCTTTTTATTTTTTGCTAGATTTTGAGACGGTAAATAATACTAAACGAAACTAAAATGAATACTCCTTGCTTTTCTTGAGAGTGAAAAAATACAATAAAATGATTGTAGTGATTACCACAAGATACTGACTAATAGACATCGTATTTGAAGCAACAAATACAGGTAAGGAATAAAAAGGAAGAAGTTCAATCGCTTTGATAAACAAATCATTACTAGTATTCATCATAATCGTATTTAATATATTAGGGACAAAGAGTAGTAAAGCTACTAAAATACCAAATACCAAGCCACTTTTCAATTTGTATAAATAGAAAATGTAAGATAATAGAAAATAAAATAGGACTAACAAAATTGTATTGACTACAATGGCTGCTATAAAATCTAATCCTAAAGTACCTGGAACACCCAATTTACTTACGATGACTAGTAACACAATACCATTCAAAGCATAAATAATGGAAACTGAGATGGCATATAGAAAATTGGACAAGACGTAAATCATCCGATTTTTCTGTTGATTATAAAATAAACTTATCGTATTGTGGGAAAAATCCCTGCTAATAATTCGGTTAGCATGTATAACAGCCATTAACATACCGAGCATAGCATAAAAATTTGAAATATGCTTAATACCAAGTGATGTCCCTTGAGTCTTTAGAATAAAGAATGTAACCAGTATCGGCGGTATAAACGAGATAATCAATCCGAGATATAGTACGCCTGATGAATATAAATCTCTTATATTTTCCTTAAGAAAATTCAATTTATTTAATTTCATGATTATAACCTTCCTTTATTTTGAACGATTTAGATAAATATCTTTAAGCGTCTCTTTTTTAGTTTCAAAATCAATTACTTTAATAGAGTTTTCGTTAAAAAATTTAAAAAGCTCACTACTTTGAATATTCCCAGACATAGTAACTCTCAGTCCCTCTTCCTGAACAATATCCCCAAATTCTTGTTTGGTAATGAAAATGTCTCTATCTGTAGCTGATGAGAAAGCTATCTCAAACAAGTAATTATGACTATCTTTTCCTACTTTTTGAAATGTCAAAAGCCCGTTCTCCAAGAAAAGGACTCTCTCACAAATTTCTTCAATATCTTCTAATTTATGACTCGATATTAAAATTCCCACATTTTCATTTAAAGCTAATTTTTTTAGAACCGCTAAAACTATTTGTGATGATTCAATATCTAAACCATTAGTCGGTTCATCTAAAATCAATATATCAGGTTCCGTAACGAGAGTTAGAAGCAAAGCTAATTTTTGTTTTGTACCCAAAGAATAGGTCTTTACTTTTTTATTAATAGACTGAGTCAAATCTAACTCTTGGATCAAACTTCCAAATCTTTCTTGATTGTAGTCAACACCATATAAATTTGACAAATATTTTAAATTCTCTAAACCTGTTTTAGATAAAAATAATTTTGGTTCTTCGATTAAATACCCAACATTATCACTACTTATAATATTCCCTGAAGTCGGTTGATTATTCTGAACAAGAATTTTCATCAACGTACTCTTACCAACTCCATTTCTCCCTACTAGACCAACAATTTCACCCTTGTTAAGTGCAAAATTTATATCTTTGAGAATGATTGAATGACCATAATGCTTACTTACATTTATAACTTCCATTTTTTATTCCTCCCTATATTTTGTATCTATAGTATACCTCTTCTTTATTCTATTTTAAAATTAGTTAACTTTTTTCACACATTATTTTAGTTTTCTTTTTTACTATTCCTGTTATTATGATACAATATTTTTAATAGGATTTTATTCTTTGTTAACTTTTTTCACGAAAAGGAGAAAATTATGCGTTATGATTTCGGGAAAGTATATAAAGAAATACGTGAGTCAAAAGGATTGACCCAAGAAGAGGTCTGTGGGGAGGTTCTCTCAAGAACCAGCCTATCAAAGATTGAAAGCGGCAAGGTAACTCCCAAATATGAAAATATGGAGTTTCTTCTCCGGCAAATCAATATGAGTTTTGAAGAGTTTGACTATATCTGCCACCTCTATCAACCGAGCCAACGAACAGAAATCATGCAAACCTATCTCAATATGAGCTCAACCCTAGGGACTAGTGAACTCGAAAAACTATTTCAAAAATGCCAAGACTATCTCAAAACCCACCACGACCTGCCCATAGAAGAAATCAGAGATATGTTGGAAATTGTCATTCATATCCGTCAACATGGTACAGAGCAACTGTCAAACCAAGTGAAACAGACTGTCACAAAACTTTGGGAGAAAATTGAAAAACAAGATATATGGTATGAAAATGACCTAAAAATCCTCAATACCATCCTTTTCAGCTTTCCCATTGAACACCTCCATCTCATCACTGAAAAAATCTTGCAACGCTTGGAAGTCTATAAAAACTATCAACATCTATATGAACTGCGAGTAGCAATCCTACTCAACCTTTCCACCATTTACTTATACAATCAAGACAAAAACATGTGTCAACAAATCTGCTATACTTTACTAGAGGACGCCAAGAACAAGAAAAGCTACGATAGGCTTGCTATCTGCTATGTCCGTATCGGGATTTGTAGGGATGATGCTAAACTTATCCAGAAAGGGTTCTCCCTTCTAGAGCTAACCGATGAAACTTCTATGCTGTCTCATCTCAAAAAAGAAGTAGAGACCTATTATCAACCGAAGGAAAGATAAAAAAGTCGAGGGATTTCCTCGACCTTTTCATATTATTCTGTTCGTTATTTCTTAATACCAGCCGTTATTAAGCCAGAAGTTTTTAGCGGCTGTCCATGAACCGTAACGTCCTGCAACATAGGCATCTGCTACACGTTCTTGGTTAGCAGCTGAGTAGTCACCGTTCAAGTATGAATCTGTCAATTGGTAACGTCCGATGTAACGTCCGTTTGTAGCTGTGTAGCTACCGCCTGATTCTTTTTGAGCGATCCATTCTTTGGCTTCTGCTTCAGATCCGCTTACAGTTGAAGCAACAGTTTCTTCTGCTACTGTTTCGCTTACTACTGGAGCTTCTTCTGCTACCTCTGTAGTTTCTGCTGCTGGAGCTGAAACAGCTTCATCTTGGGCTGCTGGTGCTTCATAAGTAGTTGGCACTGGTGTTGCAGCAGGCGCTACAGGGCCATCGATAACCAACTCTTGACCAACATAAATCAAATGAATGTTGTCAATGTGGTTGTTTTCTGCCAATTTCTCAACAGTTGTGTTGTGAGTTTCAGCGATTTCTGAAAGTGTATCACCTTCTTTAACTGTGTAAGTTGATGATTCTTGAGCAGATACAAATGATGGAGCAAATACCGCAAACAAGGCAGCTACTCCTGCAAGAGTTGTTTTAATCTTTTTAGTTGTTGATTTCATATTTGAAAATTCTCCTTCCTTCTATAGTTCTATCATACCCTTTAAATATTACTGTTTCTTGACACTTTTATGTAGAAATATTACAAAATTATTTTTTATTTCCCCAAACAAGCTATTTTTTGTCATAAAAGATACTATTTTTATGCTATTTAAGGTATTAGAAAGGTTTTCATCCGCAATTAAAGCCAAGACCTTTATTCTTTGATATAATAGAGATAAGAATTTTTATAAGGGGAAACTGATGAAATCACTTCGTTTTCAATCTGTCTTTGATATCATCGGACCAGTTATGATTGGCCCATCTAGTAGCCATACTGCTGGTGCTGTTCGTATTGGGAAGATTGTCTCTTCCATTTTTGATGATACTCCGACAGAAGTCGAATTCCAACTATTTAACTCATTTGCCAAGACCTATCGTGGTCACGGGACAGACCTAGCTCTTGTTGCTGGTATTTTAGGCATGGATACAGATGATCCTGAAATCCCAAACAGCCTGGAAATTGCTCACAAGCGTGGCATCAAGATTGTCTGGACCATTCAGAAAGACAGCAATGCCCCTCACCCAAACACCACTAAAATTACCGTTAAAAATGCTCATAAGACCATTAGCGTGACTGGTATTTCTATCGGGGGAGGAAATATTCAGGTAACCGAACTCAATGGCTTTGCCGTCTCTCTCAATATGAATACACCGACTATCATCATTGTTCATCAAGATATTCCAGGTATGATTGCCCTCGTAACAGAGGCCCTTTCACGCTATGGTATCAATATCGCCCAAATGAATGTCACTCGTGAAAAAGCTGGTGAAAAAGCTATTATGATTATCGAAGTTGACAGTCGCAACTGTGATGAGGCCATCGAAGAAATTCGAAAAATCCCTCATCTCCACAATGTCAATTTCTTTAAATAGGAGGAAGCATGTTTTATTCTATCAAAGAATTGGTCGAGCAGGCAGAACTGGACTTTCAAGGAAATGTCGCAGAACTCATGATTACAACAGAGTTTGAATTGACTGGTCGCGAACGTGAAGAAGTCTTCCTTCTCATGGAACGCAATCTAGAAGTCATGAAAGCCTCTGTCCAACTTGGCCTCAATGAAAATAAATCTCGTAGTGGCCTGACAGGTGGAGATGCTGCCAAATTGGATCACTACATCAAAAACGGAAAAACTCTGTCAGATTACACGATTCTCTCTGCTGCCCGAAATGCCATTGCAGTCAATGAACACAATGCCAAAATGGGCTTGGTTTGTGCCACTCCGACCGCAGGAAGTGCTGGCTGTCTGCCTTCCGTTCTAACAGCTGCTATTGAAAAATTAGACCTCAGCCACGAGCAACAGCTGGATTTCCTCTTTGCTGCCGGTGCCTTTGGACTAGTCATCGCAAACAATGCCTCTATCTCAGGTGCTGAAGGTGGCTGTCAGGCCGAGGTTGGTTCGGCCTCTGCTATGAGTGCTGCAGCCTTGACTCTAGCTGCCGGTGGAACACCTTATCAGGCCAGTCAAGCCATTGCCTTTGTCATTAAAAATATGCTAGGCCTCATCTGTGACCCTGTTGCCGGCTTGGTCGAAGTTCCCTGTGTCAAACGCAATGCCATGGGAGCTAGCTTTGCCTTCATCGCAGCAGACATGGCCCTGGCAGGTATCGAATCTAAAATCCCTGTGGATGAAGTTATCGATGCCATGTACCAAGTAGGAGCAAGCATGCCAACTGCCTTTCGTGAAACAGCTGAAGGTGGACTCGCTGCCACCCCTACTGGTCGTCGCCTCCAAAAAGAAATTTTCGGAGAATAAGCTTATCAAATAGGAGAAACCATGACCTCTATCTCAGCTATCTTTTTCGATCTGGACGGAACCCTCGTTGATAGTTCTATCGGGATTCACAATGCCTTTACCCATACCTTTAAGGAGCTGGGGGTACCTAGCCCTGATGCCAAAACGATTCGTGGTTTTATGGGACCGCCTCTTGAAAGTAGTTTTGCGACCTGCCTTCCCAAAGAACAAATTTCTGAAGCCGTGCAGATATACCGTTCGTACTATAAGGAGAAAGGCATCCATGAAGCTCAGCTCTTCCCTCATATTGTAGGCTTGCTTGAGAAGTTATCGAGCAATTACCCTCTTTATATCACCACTACAAAGAATACTCCAACCGCTCAAGACATGACTAAAAACTTGGGAATCTATCATTTCTTTGATGGCATTTATGGTTCCAGCCCCGAAGCACCCCATAAGGCAGATGTCATACGCCAAGCCTTGCAGACACATCAACTAGCACCGGAACAAGCCATCATCATCGGAGATACCAAGTTTGATATGCTTGGAGCTCAAGAAACAGGCATTCAGAAATTGGCCGTCACTTGGGGATTTGGAGAGCAAGCAGATCTACTAAACTATCAGCCTGATTATATCGCCCACAAACCCATAGAAGTTTTGAGGTATTTTCAATAACATATACATACGACAAGGCGACGTTAACGTGGTTTGAAAAGATTTTCGAAGAGTATAAGTCTCTACATAACAAAACGCATATTACCAAGGTTCTTCAGACCTGATAATATGCGTTTTTCTTTTTTATTCAACGTGGGTTGTTTGATTGGCAAAGGCGATAATAGCTTGCTTCAACTCATCTCCACTGAGAGTGCGGAACTCTTCAATCTTTTGATCGATGGCTTCTAAAGGCATAACATTGACCTTACCAACGAAAATCTTATCCATAACTTGGTTATCAACAAGTTCGGTTGATACCAAGAGTTCTTCGTAAAGTTTTTCACCTGGGCGGATTCCAACTTCAACGATTGGAATTTCACTTTCGGTGTGTCCACTTAGAAGGACCATTTTCTTGGCCAAGTCATAAATCTTGACTGGTTTGCCCATATCAAGGATAAAGACTTCCCCATCCTTGGCATAAGCACCAGCATGGATAACCAAACGGCTAGCTTCTGGAATAGTCATAAAGTAACGGGTCATGCGGAAATCTGTCACCGTTACAGGACCACCTTCAGCAATCTGACGTTCAAAGACTGGAATAACACTACCACGGCTACCAAGAACATTCCCAAAACGAACTGCACAGTAGGTTGATTGGCTACGTTGGTTAAAGCCAGTGACAATCAACTCAGCCACGCGCTTGGTTGCTCCCATAACATTTGGTGGATTAACCGCCTTATCTGTCGAAATCATAACCATCTTAGGTACTTTGGCTTCATCAACAGCCTTAGCAACATTGTAAGTTCCACGAATATTATTTTTGAAGGCTTCTTTTGGATTGCGCTCCATCATAGGAACGTGCTTGTGGGCTGCCGCATGATAAACAATAGCTGGCTTGTACTGCTCAAAGACTTGCAACAAACGGTCATAGTCTTGAATATCGGCAATAACTGGTACATAATCAATCCCTTGGAACTTGCGAATCAATTCATGATAAACAAGGTAGATTGAATTTTCCCCATGACCGAGCAAGACGATGCGTTCAGGATTGAAGCGACTAACTTGGCGACAGATTTCAGAACCGATTGAGCCACCAGCACCTGTGACTAAGATTGTCTTACCTGTCAGTTCTGCTCCCAGACGCGATTCATCAAGACGAATTTCCTGACGTCCCAAAAGGTCCGTAATATCAATTTTTTGGAAGCCAGTACCTGCTTGGTGAAGTCCTTGAACAACCGTTTCAACCTTAGGCATCTTGTAACATTTGACTCCCAGCTTATTACACATCTGCAAGATACGTTCATATTCTGACGGGTCAAGCGACGGAATCGCAACGATAACACGCTCGATTTGATGGCGTTTGGCTAATTCAGGCAGATCATCATATGAACCCAAAACAGGGATTCCACCAAGTTTTTGGCCCTTTTTCTTAGAATCCTTGTCCAAAATACCGACAAGTTCTAATTCACTAGTTGGATGTTGGTAACTATCCATAAAGAGGGCTCCACCATCACCGGCACCAATCAAGAAGGTCCGACGGTGTTCTCCATCACCACTTCCCTTTTTGCGTTTAGAGTAGATTAACTGCCAAGTAATCCGTGGCAATAAAATCAAGAAAGTACTCAACAAGATAAAGAGAATGATGAAACGGATTGAAAAAAGTGGCAAGAAAGCATAGCAGATACTATATGACAAGATACTGCTAGCAGTCACACCAAAAAAGATTTTCATGAAATCCGTAATCTTGCTGTAACGACTAATACTAGCGTTCAGCCCCCAAAATCCAATCATCAATTGATAGAACAGGAAAGCCAAACTCGTATAGATGATGTAGTCAACAGGTGCTGGATTAATCAATCCGTAGAATAAAATATAAGATACAATGATGGAAACCACCATACTCAAAATATCAAATATTCCCCAGAAAACCTGTTTTTGTTGTTTATTTAAAATTTCCACCAGATCAATCACATAATCTGTGAGTTTTTTATTCATAGAAATTTACTCCTCCTTAAAAGAGCTGGATGATTATACTCAATGAAAATCAAAGAGCAAACTAGGAAACTAGCCGCAGGCTGTACTTGAGTACGGCAAGGCGACGTTGACGCGGTTTGAATTTGATTTTCGAAGAGCATTATATTGTTATTATAACACTTTTTCTAAAGTTTACGATTTGCTACAATCTTTTACTTGCTTTTTCGTAACAGTTTCATAAAAATAAACTGTCGGACAAATCCAGGACAAAGGGCAACAATCATCTGAATGGCAACACTCTTGGCGTACTCCAGGTAAGAAATTTGCCCTCTCTTCAGCATGCGCTGACGAGCTTGACGATAGAGTTTGAGGTAACGCAGTCCCCCACGACGCTCAAACATTCCTGCTCCAACACGAACCTTACACAAGATTTGATCCAGATTTCCAGTCTTGGCTCCTGCAGCAATCATGTTGAGCCAGAGGAGGTCATCCTCCATATAAAGGCCATCCTCATAGTTGCCTGCCTTGAGAACCATGTCCTTCTTGAACATGACAGTCATGTGGTTAAAGGCACTTCTCATCCTTTGATAAGCCACAATCTCTGCATGCTGGGTTGGAACACGACGGTAAGAAACAATCTCATCAGGATTGTCAATAAATTCTGCAATATGTCCACCTAATAGGTCGAGCTTGTCCTTCTCCATTAGCTGAACCTGTTTCTCAAAACGGTCTGGAACTGCTATATCATCCGTATCCATACGGGCAATAATATCATACTGACACTGCAAAACACCCTGTCGAAGAGCCAGACCCAAACCTTGATTCTGCTCAAGAGGATAGCGTTTCACTGGAATTTCAGACTGGGCTTCCACTTGGTTTAATACCTGATAGAGCTCAGGTGTCAAAGGCCCATCCTCAACCAGAACCAATTCGCTCGGTTTCAGGGTCTGATTTTGAACACTCTCAATAGCATCCTTTAAAAATGTCGGATTTTCCTTGATATAGACCGACATCAATACGCTGATTTTTTGCTTTTCAGACACAGTTTTTCTCCAATGTATAGATTTCCTTCCACTATTTTATCATAATTTTCAAGACTTTCCCATTTTTATCTTGAAAGCCCAAAACCTTACTTGACATTATAGGGAAAAAGCCTTAAAATAAGCTGTTATTAAAATCAGCTAGAAGAGGTATTATATGAAAAAGCAATCACTCTTTTTTGTTCCAGGTATTATCCTGATTGGTGTTTCCTTGCGGACTCCTTTTACTGTTTTACCCATTATTTTGGGAGATATTTCGCAAGGGTTGGGAGTAGAAGTTAGTTCGCTTGGTGTCTTGACCAGCCTTCCCCTCCTCATGTTTACCCTCTTCTCACTCTTTTCTACCCGACTGGCTCAAAAAATCGGCTTGGAGCATCTCTTCACCTACAGCCTTTTCTTCTTGACCATCGGTTCTCTCATTCGACTAATCAATCTGCCCCTGCTCTATCTAGGAACCTTGATGGTTGGGGCAAGTATCGCAGTCATCAATGTGCTGCTTCCTAGTCTCATCCAAGCCAATCAACCAAAGAAGATTGGTTTTCTGACCACCTTATATGTAACCTCTATGGGGATTGCGACGGCTCTGGCTTCCTATCTAGCCGTGCCTATTACACAAGCCAGTTCTTGGAAAGGACTTATCATCCTCCTCACCCTGCTCTGTCTAGCAACTTTTTTGGTCTGGCTCCCAAATCACCGCTATAATCACAGACTAGCTCCACAAACCAAACAAAAAAGCAAAGCAAAGGTCATGCGTAATAAACAGGTCTGGGCAGTGATTGTCTTTGCAGGTTTTCAATCCTTACTCTTTTACACCGCTATGACCTGGCTACCTACCATGGCCATCCATGCAGGCCTATCCAGTCACGAAGCTGGCTTGCTGACCTCTATCTTCTCCCTGATTAGCATTCCTTTTTCAATGACCATCCCAAGCCTGACAACCAGTTTATCTACTCGTAACCGTCAGCTCATGCTCACTCTGGTTTCACTAGCTGGTGTGGTCGGTATTTCCATGCTCTTTTTCCCAATCGGTAATTTCTTTTACTGGCTTGCCATCCATCTCCTCATCGGAACCGCAACCAGTGCCCTCTTCCCTTATCTCATGGTCAATTTTTCACTCAAGACAAGCGCTCCTGAAAAGACGGCCCAATTGTCCGGTCTATCTCAAACAGGAGGCTATATCCTAGCAGCCTTTGGACCAACCCTCTTTGGTTACAGTTTTGACCTTTTCCACTCTTGGGTACCAGCTGTAGCTGCCCTCTTACTCGTCGATATCCTGATGACTGTGGCCCTCTTTACAGTGGACAGAGCTGATAAAATCCTCTAAACTTCTAGTTTTGGCTAGAAGTTTTTTATATATAAAAATTTTACACATTTCTCTTGACAGGGCTTTCATTTAGATGTACAATGTATGTGTAGAAAAATTATATATAAAAATCTTACACATTAGAAAAGGAGGTTCCCCATGTACTTTCCAACATCCTCTGCCTTGATTGAATTTCTCATCTTGGCCGTACTGGAGCAGGATGATTCTTATGGTTATGAGATTAGCCAGACCATTAAGCTTATCGCTAACATCAAAGAATCTACGCTCTATCCCATTCTCAAAAAATTGGAGGGCAATAGCTTTCTGACAACCTATTCTAGAGAGTTCCAAGGTCGCATGCGCAAATACTACTCCTTGACAAATGGTGGTATAGAACAGCTCGTGACCCTAAAAGATGAATGGGCACTTTATACAGACACCATCAATGGCATCATAGAAGGGAGTATCCGCCATGACAAGAACTGAATACCTGACTCAGCTAGAACTCTATCTCAAGAAACTACCTGAAGCTGATCGCATCGAAGCCATGGACTATTTCAGAGAACTCTTTGACGATGCTGGAGTCGAGGGAGAAGAAGAACTCATCGCTAGCTTGGGAACTCCTAAGGAAGCAGCCCACGAAGTTCTCTCCAATCTTCTCGATAAAAAAATCAATGAAGCGCCTGCTCAAAAGAATAACCGACAAATTTTGCATATCGCCTTGTTAGCTTTGCTTGCAGCCCCTATTGGTATTCCTCTGGGAATCGCCATCCTCGTGTCCCTGTTCGCAATCCTTGTTGCTGCTTTGACTGTCATTCTGGCTTTCTTTGCAGTTTCCATACTTGGTATCATCGGCGGATTCCTATTTTTAGTTGAAAGTTTTACTGTCCTAGCCCAAGCTAAATCAGCCTTTATCTTGATTTTCGGTTCTGGTTTACTAGCTATCGGTGCTTCTTCGCTGGTTTTATTAGGTATTTCCTATGTAGCTCGCTTCTTCGGTCTACTCATTGTTCGCCTGGTGCAATTTGTTCTTAAAAAAGGAAAGAGAGGTGACCAGCATGCGTAAATGGACAAAAGGATTTCTCATTTTTGGTGTTGTGACTACCGTTATCGGCTTTGTCCTGCTCTTTGTAGGCATCCAATCTGACGGAATTAAGAGCCTACTTGCCATGTCCAAAGAACCTGTCTATGATAGCCGTACGGAAGAGCTAACCTTTGGCAAGGAAGTCGAAAACCTAGAAATTACTCTCCACCAACACGCGCTGACCATCACAGACTCTTTCGATGATCAAATCCACATTTCTTACCATCCATCTATTTCTGCTAACCATGATCTTATCACAAATCAAAACGATAAAACGCTGAGCCTCACTGATAAGAAACTGTCTGAAAGTCCATTTCTCTCTTCTGGAATTGGCGGGATTCTCCATATCGCAAGTAGCTACTCTCGTCGTTTTGAAGAAGTTATTCTCCAACTTCCAAAAGGGAGAACTCTAAAAGGAATCAACGTGTCAGCCAATCGTGGACAAACTAGTATCACTAATGCTAGTCTTGAAAATGCGACCATCAATACCAATAATGGCTATCTCCTCCGAATTGAAGGAAGTCGTATCAAAAACAGTAAACTCACAACCCCTAATATCATTAATATCTTTGATACAGACCTTACAGATAGTCAGCTAGAGTCAACAGAGAATCACTTCCACGCTGAAAATATCCAAGTCCATGGTAAGGTTGAACTGACTGCCAAAAAGTATCTCAGAATCATCCTAGACCAGAAAGAGAACCAACGAATTAACTGGGACATCTCAAGCAACTATGGTTCTATCCACCAATTCACAAGAGAAGAGCCTGAATCAAGAGGTACGGAATTAAGCAACCCTTACAAAACTGAAAAAACCGATGTCAAGGATCAACTCATTGCTAGAGCTGATAATGATATTGAGCTAATATCCATACCAAACAGACGTTGACAAAAGCGCTTACATCTGCTACTATAAAAGCATATTTATCTAACTAAAAAGGAGGTTCTACCATGAAACAAGAATGGTTTGAAAGTAATGATTTTGTAAAAACAACAAGCAAGAACAAACCTGAAGAGCAAGCTCAAGAGGTTGCAGACAAGTCTGAAGAAACGATAGTCGATCTTGATACACCAATTGAAAAAAATACTCAAGTAGAGGAGGAAGTCTCTCAAGCTGAAGTCGAACTTGAAAACCAGCAAGAAGAGACAATTGAAACGCCTGAAGACAGTGAATCGAGAACAGAAATAGAAGAAAAGAAAGCATTAGATTCTACTGAAGAAGAGCAAGATCTTTCTAAAGAAACAGAAAAAGTCACTATAGCTGAAGAGAGTCAAGAAGCACTTCCTCAGCAAAAACCAACCACGAAAGAGCCCCTTCTTATCAGTCAATCCTTAGAAAGTCCCTATATCCCCGACCAAGCTCCAAAATCTACGGATAGATGGAAAGAGCAAGCGCTTGATTTTTGGTCTTGGCTAGTGGAAGCAATCAAATCTCCTACAAGCAGTCTTGAAACAAGTAGCACACACAGTTACACAGCCTTTCTTTTGCTCATTCTGTTTTCTGCATCTTCCTTTTTCTTTAGTATCTACCACATCAAACATGCTTACTATGGACATATAGCAACTATGCATAATCACTTCCCTGAACAATTTGCTTCATTAAATCTCTTTTCGATTATCTCTATCCTAGTAGCAACAACGCTCTTCTTCTTTTCATTCCTCTTGGGTAGTTTCGTCGTGAGACGATTTATCTACCAGGAAAAGGACTGGACGCTAGAAAAGATTCTCCAACAATATAGTCAACTCTTGGCAATTCCAATCTTCCTCACTGCTATTGCTAGTTTCTTTGCCTTCTTTGATAGCCTGCGATTTACAGCCCTCTTGTGTGTGATTAGCATTGGAATCATTCTTCTTGCCAGTCTCCACATCATTACAAGACCAAGTCAAGCAAGTGAAACCGACTCCTTCTATCAATTATTCTTGTCTGTCCTTGTGAACGGAGTCATTATCCTCCTCTTCTTTGTAGCTGAAGTGGCACTGATTGGAGATTATCTTCGTATCTTAGCCTTTCTTTAAGATTCAATCCTGTCATCCATGGCAGGATTTTTCTATACCAAAAAGCAAGTCGATTGACCTGCTTCTGATTTACTCTTCTTGTGCTAATGCTTTAAAATCTTTGTCCTAGGATGGGTTTTATTCCTAGAGTTCAGTAGTATGATAACGTTGCTATGAAGTTCGTTATTCCAAATATTATGCAAACTAGTTATATGTAAAATTAAGATTAGAAACCACCAATCTCCATTTATTAACTTTTAATGAAATTCGTCCATATTAATAACTTTACCTGCTCTGGCAATAACATCCTTATCATGAGTCACGACAATAACAATCTTTTCCTCGTTCACTAATTTCTCAACCTCATTTAGAAATAATTCAGTTGAGTTTCTGTCCAAATTTCCTGTAGGCTCATCAAATAGATAGATGTCCTTTTCTTGCGATAAACTCCTCATGAGTAGAATTTTTTGTTTCTGACCTTGCGAAATATTGGTGGCTTTCCCATCAATCTGATGACTTAGAGCTATATTGAGATTCAGACTATCAAGATTATTTGATTCATAGTTTTCCTTATTAAATAGAGTGAAATTAATATTTTTTGAAACACTTCCAGGGAATACATGAAATTCAGATGAATACACGCTTAAATAATCTAAAATATTAGTCTCCTCTAAAGTAGAAAAACTTTCCATTCCATTCAGTACAATATCACCCTCTGTTGGAGAAGATAATCCCTGAATAATATTCAAAAGAGATGATTTCCCAGTTCCATTCCCGCCTGTAATAACGGTTAATTCACCACTATTGAACTCAAAATTTAATTTAGTAAACACCAATCTTTCATCCCATTTTTTACATAAATTCCGGCATGACAATTGTTCAATTTTAGATACTGGAATGGTAGCAAGATTACTTTCCATCCCTACTTCCTCTAGTCCAATAAACTCAAAGGAATATTGACTTTTTTTCAATGCTACCCAAGATGTAATTAAAGAATTTAAAATGCTGGATAACAGTAATAAAATCAAAATACTATTTGTATACTCCGATATATGTGCGTAATCTCTAATAATATTTACAGTAGCAAGCAAAAATGAACCAGTTAAACCAATAAATATCTGCGTAGAAGCTAATAATCTATTGGTAATATGTGTACTATCTAGTTTCGTTCCCAATAGTTCATTGAGTCTTTCATCAAATTCTTTGATGAAGTCGCTAGATTTTTGGAAACTTATAATATCTTGCAAACCATAAATTGTATTTTCTACCAGAGAACTAAAGTTAGAACTATTAGCAATAAATTCTCGCTGATTTTTTACAACTTTTCGTATTTCAAAATTGACATATAAACCAAGAATAGCTATAGATACGCATGTAACTGCGAAAATAATAATATTCAATTTTAATAGCAATAACAGTAGCAAACAAAACACTAAAAGCTGTACCTTTAAGTAAAATTTTTGCATAATACCTGTTGCTGATAACAATAAATTCCAAAAATAACTACTCACATACTCATAATTTTTAGTTAAAGAAAAATCATTTAATTGGTTCTTATAAAAAGAGGACAGAATATCATTTAAAAAATTATTCTCAATCTTTCCTTTTAATCTCGTTTCTAATATAGAGAACTGCCAATACAAATATGAAGCTAATATTATTGAAGCTAGGGTAAATAGTTGAATACTAAACTGAATGTTAAGTAGACCAGACATTGTTATTTGTAGTAAAAAAGCAATAGCAATAGGTAAACTAATTTTAGCTAATCCCAAGAAAAAGATTGCCAATTTTCTCTTCCAACCAAGTGAAGCTAGAAATCTATGATATAACTTATCTGCATAGCTTATCGTAACAATATCTTTTCTATCTTCTGAATTAACATTCTCATTCTTTTGAGGAATTAAAACAATTCCTACACTCTGACTAAAAAGTTCTAATCTTGAAATTTTCTCAATTTCCTCATTTGCAGGATCAGAAACAATCAATGAACTACTGTCTCCATCCAACACGACGATATAATGAGGCAAGCTAGCTCTTTCTACTACTAGTAAATAAGGAAATGATACGTTGTTTAACAAACTAGGAGTCTCAATTTGATAAGAATCCGCATCAATACCATAGCTTTTTAGTATATCTTCTATATCAAACAAAGACAGTCCTTGGTGGTTATTGTTATCAAATTGTAGACTATCTAAATGTTCTAATTTTGGGAAATAGTAAGAAATGATTGTCTTTACACAAGCCATTCCACAATCCAGCAAAGTTGCTTGTTTATAGTGACTAACCATTATTTTCTCCTTTTTCAACACTTATCTTACTATAACCATCAACTTCAATGACGCTATTCGAAGTTTGATTTGTCGTAGGAACCTTTAAAACTTCTCCTGTATTATTTGTATGCAAAGTATAGATTCCATCAAAATCTTTAGGAACTGTAATAGATACATCGCCAACAAGAGTATCTACAAAAATTTTTTCGAAAGTTGCATTTTTCCCTAAGGAAATGGTTACATATAACTTGTCTTTCCCTTGTGAACTCAAAGCCAAATTAAAGCCATGTTGTGAAAATGGAATATATAGACTATCTGAACTCATTTTAACGTTTTTAGTTATGTTATTCACTGATTCTTCGGAAACTTTTCCTTCTATTTGAACACTTGTTTCATCTGATTCACTCTTGACAACTTTAACATCAATTGCTTGCTTTGAACCATAAAACTCTAACGTTTTAATACTTTTAGAAGAAAGAGCCCACGATTGTTTTACACTGATTGTCGTCTCTCCTCGTTTTAAGGTTAATAAAATTCCAGCCACTACAAACAGTAACAACAGCCCAATTACAATTCCTATTTTTTTCATCATTAGTACTCCTACTTAAATTCTTTTTTACTGAATACAACAAACGCAAGTACAATCACTGCTATACTTACCAATATAGGATAGCCTACATTCGTAAGGGTAAATTGACTTACTCCAGGGGAAGTTTTCAAATTTAAAGTCATTAATAAATAGTCTCTCACACTCTCACCAGAGTTTGGAAGGACATAAACCAATAGGTTATCAAACAGTAAAATATAGAGTATATAAATCATACATGATTCATAAACCTTATCAAATATTTGAAAAATTAATAATGAGATACTGATAATAACCAAATAGTATGGTAGTTGATGTAAAAATGTCGAAACAATCAACACCAAGTCTCCCTCCAAATAGACGAGGGCTGTTAAACTATAAAAAATAGTTACATATAGGAAAGACAAACAAAAGGCTCCCAAAGTTTTATATAAAAATAACTTCCAACGTTGTTTTTCTTTTGTGAGGAGAATGTTAATCGTACGGAAACTATAATCTTCCCCCCAGAAAAATAAATTAGTAGAGATAAAAAGCAAAGGAATAAAACCACTCACATTTGAAATCAATACTCGAAATGCTGGTTCATCTTCATTCGATGACTTAAAAAATAAGGAGAATAACAAAATCAATAATCCTATCAACAAACTAGGAAGTACTCCTCTTTTTTCCCAGTAAAATTTATACATATCTGCTTTAAGAGAATTCATGACTCTCCTCCTTTCTTAAATCATCAGATAATATTATGCAAATAGTAGTCCTCAAAGCGTTCTTTCTTAATATAAATATCCTGTATCACTAGATTTGACACGACACTATATTCCAAGATAGCCATTAATTTTTCCTTTTCTGGCACAACCAGATAGTCATCCTGCTCAAAATGAACAATGCCCTCTTCTTTTAAAAACGTTTTTAGAATCTGATTATTACTCGTCTTAAGGAAGAGCTTTTCTGACAAATCATTTGCTAGCTCTTTTGAACTCATCACATTTAGAATCTTTCCTTTTTTCATGATGATATACTTATCTGTTATAAATTCCAATTCTGACAGAATATGGCTCGAGATTAAAAAAGTAACTCCTAACTGATCCCGTAAATTCAAAATCATTTTTCTTAAATCTGAAATCCCTTGAGGATCTAAACCATTCACTGGTTCATCTAAGATAATAAGCTCTGGATTATCCAAAAGCGCAATTGCTATCGATAGTCTTTGCTTCATTCCAAGGGAATAGTTTTTTACTTTTCGATCCCATGACGGTTCCGGCAAGTGAACCAATTCCAACATTTTTGTGATATCTGTCTTTAAACCAAATCTTGTTTTATAATATTGCAGGTGTTGACGTCCAGTCAAGTTTGGATAGAGGGCAGGTGATTCGATAATACTACCAATCTTATGCTGCGAAACACTCTCAATTTCTCCCTTATCAGCTTGAATTAGTCCTAGAAGAATTCTCATTAAGGTTGTCTTTCCTGCACCATTTTCACCGATAAGACCACATATTTCCCCTTGCTCAATATCAAAGGAAATATTATGTAAAACCTGTTCTTTCCCATATGTTTTATCAATATTTTTAAGACTTAAAATCACACGATTCATAGTTTCTCTCCGTTCATTATATTAAAAAGTCTCTGACAAGGAATGAACCCTGCCAGAGATTTTTAGATTACGTTAACTCCAGCAGAAGAACCCAATACCTGTGAGCATTCCATAAATACCGAGTGGTGAAACAGCACAAAATTGACCTGCTACAATGTGTCTTTTGACACGTCCAGTTAGTTTTCTCATCAGAAAACCCTCCTTTTAAAAAATTTTTTATAATAACCAAATGAGATTCTCATTTCAGTCATTTATTAACTGTTTTAAATCTTTAGACAAGATTTCTTCGCTTCCTTGTTCTACATAAATTTGTTTCACTATCCCATCTTTATCCACTATAAATATTGTTGGAATAGCTTTTACATCAAAAAACTTAAAAGCTTGTAAATCTTGATCTATATAAACTGGAAAGGTAAAACCCTGATTCCTTAAAAATTGATGAGAGGTTTCAAGTGTTTCACGTTCCCCATCAACTATATCCACCATAAAGAAATCAACTTTATCTTGGTATTTATCATAAAGGCGCTGAATGATTGGGAGCTCTTTTTGGCAATCAGGACACCAACTAGCCCAGAATACCACAACCTTTGGTCTAAACTTATAATCTGATAGTTGAACCTGTGCTCCCTCATTAGAGGTTAACAATGCATTCTTGAATGTTGTATTTTTAGTTTTTGAAATATATTGGTTTATTTCCTCCTCTTTTTTTAAGAGGAGCTCTTGCGCTGTTTCTTCTTGATGATGAGATTCCTGGTTTTGATAGTAAAATCCTGCTAAAAATAAAGATGCTATCACAAGAAGAACCATTGTCTCTACAACATGTTTTTTTGACATCATGGATTGTCCTCCACTTCTGAAATTCTAAAACTTTCGATAATAGATAATTCTTCTGGTAAGATTAAAACTCGCTCTTCGCCTGCATCTAAAATAGCTAAACGGAATGGTTCCTTATTCAACTCTATTTGTACCAACTTTTGCTCCGTCGTGTTATTTCGAAACAGCAAACTGTGGCGAGTTTGTGTAAACGTCTCTAGCGAGATACTAAAATCTTCCATTTCTATCTCCTATCCAGAAAACCAAAAACTAAGACTTAAGAATACTTCAAATCCAAACATGCTTCTTTCCTCCTTATCTCTTGTTCTTTATGATCATAGTATAGCGCTTTCAAAAATAAAAAAACATGACAAAAATGTCATGTTAGCTCTCCATTTCCTCAAAAGTTTTTAAATCTTTTTCTTTTTCTCCCAATATACGCGCTTCTAATACTTGGTCTCCAAATGCTTGAGCACAAATAATAGCTCTATCGTATAAGCGGATGGCTTTTTCCTTATCCCGTTTATGAAATAAGGTACACATAGCTTCAAGCATATCAACAATTGGCTTGTTTTGAAAATCCTGCGATAAAATCATCAGCCTGTTCATCGCCTTAACATAAGGCTCAAAAGTGGAGTAAGATTTTTCCATCCATTGAACAGCTAAAGAATCAAGCACTGTTCTCTTTAACATATAAGCTGTCTCTAAATCGGATGAATTTGTTTCTCTTATAAGTTTTTTAGAAAGCATCCAAAACAGTTCATGATGATACCCAATCGGTCTTGCTAAACACGAAACAAAGTACAATTTTATCAGAAGCAAATCATTCACCGAATAGTTTTTCCTTATCTTTACTTGTTCAAAATATTCATCCAGCAAAGCATCGCCAAAACCTGCATCTTCACTTACAAAGACATCAAAACTAGCTTGTAAGGCACTAACTGCAATCTGCTCATCCTCAGGTAGACTGTCATAATAGTGTTCGTAAACTCTTTCAAACAACTCTTCCTTAACTTGGATTCTATCATCATCTCCATAAGTTTGAAACTTAATGAGTTTATCCTTTAATATCAAGTACTCGGAGGGTAAAATCATATGATCCATATCTACTATATGTGAAATTGAACAGCCTAGTTTGTAAGCTATATACTCTACCTTGGATAAACTCGGGGAAGACTGGCCTGATTCAATCCGTGCTAATTGGCGCACCGTTATCTCAGTTTCATCATCACAAAGAGTTTCACGAGTGATATGTTTCATCTCTCGCAACATTCGGATTCTTTTACCTACTTCCTTCTTGATATCCATCTTAAAATCTCCTGATAATTAGTTACCGAATAATATTATATTTTTTATATTATGCTGTTTTTTATTGAACTAAGCAATTCTTAAAATTTTATATTACAAAACTTAACAAGACTAAACCATATTTCGCACGCTAAATAGCAATTGACCTGCTTCTGCTTTACTTTTCTTGTGCTAATGCTTTAAAATCTTTGTCTAAGATGGGTTGCACTTCTAATTGATTGGCATCTAGTTGGTGGTAAGATGCTGATGGTAGTGACTCTAGGAATTTTGCATAGTCTAAGCGGACAATGGCTTCATAGTCTTCTGGTTTAGAGCCGTCTCCTGTGATTTGAACCAAGTCAATCTCCCACTGCACTTCCTTATCCACCAATTGCTCAATATAGGCAGTAGGAACAAATGGTTCTCTCGGTAATACTGTCTTGACTCCTTGAGCCAGATGGTAAACACCGTGCACTTGGCCTTCTCCATCCTGATAGAAGGAAACTCTTGCAAAGTAGGCATCTGTCTCTTGAACCGCACGTACACGCGCTTCAAACTGAGCCAAGCCATTTTCCTCTAAAAAGCTTTTCAAGTCCTCATGACCAAAGAAAACAGGATTAAAAATTCCTTGGCAAATCGTAAAACGGGCTGCAGCGTCTGTCAGATGGGCTTGAATACTTGCTTGGAAATAAGCTTCAAAATCAAAACCATCTAGTCCTTCAATCTCAGTTCCTGTATAAGCAAGCAGAGCATCTAAAAATGATTTGATAATCTGCCAGTCTGTCTTCGTGAGTAGGTCAGGAAGATCGATACGGTAAGCCTTTTGACTATCAGCATAACTGACCTTAAAAAGAAATTGTGATTGCCCCACTATCGCACACTCGATATACTCAAGACGATTAAGAGGCTGACGGAGATAGATAGCATCATAGCTATGCGACTCCAAACCATCCACCAAGGCCAAGATAGACTTGGCAGTCAAAATTTCCTGTTCTCCTAAAATGCTCTGTTTATTTGGAATAAAAAATGTTTTCGTCATAACTGAACTCCTTTGAAATCGTTTACATATAGTAAACCTTATTTTTCTGAAAGATACAAAAACAAACTTTATACTCTTCGAAAATCAAATTCAAACCGCGTCAGCTTCGCCTTGCCGTACTCAAGTACAGCCTGCGGCTAGCTTCCTAGTTTGCTCTTTGATTTTCATTGAGTATTAATTTTTGAGTAAAAAGCATAGAAAAACAGCCCCTAAGGACTGTTTAATCTTATACAGTAGCTGCTTGATCCAAGCTTTCACCGATAGCGGCTAGGCGCTCGATCACTTCAGCTTGTGTCAATTCATTTTCTGAAACATAGCGGTTACGTGGGTGAACACGGCACTCGTGTGAGCATCCACGAAGGTACTTGTCTTCATTTTCTTCTGATGTCAAGATACGACGGTTACAGAATGGATTTCCACAGTTGACATAACGTTCACATGGTGTTCCATCAAACCAGTCTTTTCCTACGATAGTTGGGTTGACATGGTTAACATCTACGGCAATACGCTCGTCAAAGACGTACATTTTTCCATCCCAAAGCTCACCTTGGACTTCTGGGTCTTTACCGTAAGTTGCGATTCCACCGTGCAATTGGCCGACATCTTTGTAACCTTCACGGACCATCCAGCCTGAGAATTTCTCACAGCGAACCCCACCTGTACAGTAAACCACGACACGCTTGTCCATGAATTTTTCCTTATTGTCACGGACCCATTGTGGCAACTCACGGAAGTTACGGATATCTGGGCGGATAGCCCCACGGAAATGTCCTAGGTCGTACTCATAATCGTTACGTGTGTCAAGGACAACGGTATCTTCGTCAAGAAGGGCTTCTTTGAACTCTTTTGGAGACAAGTAAGCACCTGTTGTTTCAAGTGGGTTGATGTCGTTGTCAAAGTCGTTGTCTTCCAAACCAAGGTGGACAATCTCTTTCTTGTAACGAACAAACATCTTCTTGAAGGCTTGTTCATTTTCTTCGTCAATCTTGAACCAGAGGTCTTCCATGCCTGGGAGGCTGTGAACGTAGTCCATGTATTTTTGAGTTGTTTCATAATCCCCTGAAACTGTTCCGTTAATTCCCTCGTCAGCGACTAGGATACGGCCTTTAAGGCCGATTGATTTACAGAAAGCCAAGTGGTCGGCAGCAAATTGCTCTGCATTTTCAATTGGAGTATAAAGGTAGTAAAGTAAGACACGAATATCTTTTGCCATAAGATTTGTTCTCTTTTCTATTCTTAAATTTTCAGAATTTTTCATCTAACTATACTAGTATACCTGCTTGAGAAAGCGAATGCAATTTATTTGACTGGAAATTGTAGAAAGGGATTTATCCCTGCACTTCATCAGTAACCATAGCGAATAGCAGACAATTCTCTCAATTTTTTGATCTGCTCAGCTTGACTTTCTGACAAAGTCAGCTTATTGTCAATCAACACACGTGATATGTCAACGTTCATTTGGCTCAGAATGAACGGAGTAGAGGTCCCATCGTCCTTTAATCGTCTTTTATAACTCACTAACTGATTTTTCAAGTGAGTAAGTTGAGGCGCATCCTTTATATCTTCCAGTAGATGATCAATGATCGTCATGGCTTCACTACGTCTTTCGCTTCCTCCAGCAAACCATTTTAATGGTGTCATTCTTATTTTCCTCCTGAAACTCACTTATAAATTTGATAAACTATTATTCCTAACTCTCGATCCAGTATTTAACCAAACACCCTGTGTAAAAAAGTCAGCAAAAATGGTAAGGTCGCCACAATATTATTGATAGCATAAGACGCTCAGCAGGATTGAAGTTTAAAAAAATAAAACTTAATCTTAACTACCGATTTAGCAACTAATATAGTAAGTCACAATAAACCATCTCATTAAAATACTAGGCCTATCTAGACTAAACTTAAATTTTTGTTTAGAGGCTGGACAAAAACTCAATTTCAGGAGAAAACGAAGTAAATCTTCCTACAATAAAACTGACATGATAAAAATCCTCATCGCTCCAAACAACACTATCCATGCCAAAACCATGAGTATGATCATCTGTAAAATCAAAACTCCCTAAAATCACACCTGCTAATTCTGCTAACGTTTCTTTTCTAGAACGTGTATATGCCGATAGCAACCTTTCCCAAATTTGGCGAAAACAATCCAAGAACGCACAAATAATAGCTTTTCAGTCTCTATTTTCTGTTTTATTCATTTTAAATGTACCATAATCCCTCCAATAGTCAAGCAGCATAATTTCTTTTAATCTATCATCCCTCTTGAGTTTATCAAACTAAGTCACCTATAACTCGAAAAAGGTATATAAATAGAATGTTTCACGAGAAACACTCTATATCATCTATTATAACAACGAGAGTATTAGGTATCTATCTGCTCATCATTAGTAGGCCTACACTCTATCCCCAAGATTATCCACAAGTTGTGAATAACTATCCCAAACTGTGCTTAACTCTTTATTTACAGGAATTAAAACTACTTTATAATTCTAAAAAGTTACTAGATTGGTCATACCAATAAGAATTATCACTGAAATAATCAGAAGTTATCCACACTTATCCACAATCTGTTAGTAACTCTTGTGAATAGTCTTATTTAAGCTAAGATTCATCTCTCACCATAACTAAAAAAGAGCCTGTTGCCAAGCTCTTTAGTCTATTATTTCTTCTCAGCGCGAAGGGCTGACAAGATTTGTGTACGGATATCATCCACACCATTTGGCGTATTTGGTAAAAAGATGGTTTGATTTCCTTTAGAGGCAAAGGTATTCAAGGTATCCAAATACTGGTTGGTCAAGAGGATGGACATGATTTGTTCTTCTGTCATGCCAACATTGGCTTCCTTGAGTTCGGTGATAGACTCTGCTAAGCCATCCACAATCGCCTTACGTTGTTGGGCAATCCCCACACCATGGAGGCGATCTTTTTCTGCTTCGGCTTCAGCTGCAGTGACGATTTTAATCTTATCAGCTTCCGCCAATTCTTGCGCTGCGACCCGCTTGCGCTGCGCCGCATTGATTTCATTCATGGATTGCTTGACTTCTGCATCTGGTTCGACCTTGGTAATCAAGGTTTTCACGATAATATAACCGTAAGTAGTCATTTCTTCTGCTACTTGGTGTTGAACTTCAAGGGCAATCTCATCTTTTTTCTCAAACAATTCATCCAAGGTTAATTTGGGAACAGAAGAGCGAAGAGCATCTTCGATATAAGATTTAATCTGAGATTCTGGACGCATGAGTTTATAGTAGGCATCTGTTACGCTCTGCTCATTAACACGGTACTGAGTCGCTACATTCATCATAACGAACACATTGTCCTTGGTCTTAGTCTCAACCACAATATCGCTTTGCAACAAGCGCAACTGAATCCGCGCTGCAATCGAGTCAATCCCAAAAGGCAAGCGGATGTGAATACCGCTATTGGCAACCTTTTGGTATTTCCCAAAGCGTTCAATAATCGCCACCGACTGTTGACGAACCACATAAACTGTACTCAGTGTGACTATCACCAATAGGAGCACACAAACCACCACAAAAATCATCAAAAATGTTGTTACCATCGCGACGACCTCCATCATTATTTTTTTCTGTATTATAGCACATTTAAAGAAGGATGTGCAGTTTTTACTGCAATTTTTCCTGAAATGTCAATAATTAGAGGTGAATTGTCACATTGTCGTCAAATCTCTTGCTAAAACAACTCTTTATAAAAGGCAATCGTTTCTTCTAAGGTTGGCATAAATGGGTTTCCTGGTGCGCAGGCATCAATCAAGGCATTCTTAGAAAGGTATTCAAAGTCGAAATCTTTTTCTTCAATACCAAGTTCAGTCAATTTCTTAGGAATACCTACTGTCTCAGAAAGCTTCTCAATCTCAGCAATCGCATAATCGGCACACTCTTCATCTGATTTATCCTCTACATGGAGTCCCAAGGCCTTAGCAACATTGCGGAAAGCTTCTGGTACACGTTTAGCATTTTCACGTTCTATAACTGGTAGCAACATGGCACAGCAAACACCGTGTGGCAAGTTATATACTGCACCGAGTTGATGAGCCATTGAGTGAACATAACCAAGACCAGCATTGTTAAAGCTCATACCACCAAGGAAAATAGCATTGACCATACCTTCACGCGCTTCAATATCGTGTCCATTTGCTACAGCGCGAGGAAGGTATTCCTTGATAAGCTCAATAGCACCAATAGACAGTTTCTTGGTTACATCATAAGCACCAGGTGTTACCAAAGCTTCAACAGCGTGAGTCAGAGCATCCATACCTGTCGCAGCAGTCAAGGCTTGAGGTTTTGAAATCATCAATTCAGGGTCATTAACAGAGATAAGAGCAAGGCTATTCTTGTCAACCATTACCATCTTAACCTTGCGTTCTTCGTCGGTAATCACATAGTTAATGGTAATTTCTGCTGATGTACCTGCAGTAGTATTGATAGCTACAACTGGCAAGCCTTTTTTAGCAGACTTATGAAGCCCTTCATAATCCTGTGGTTTTCCACCATTTGTAGCCATGATAGAGATACAACTAGCTGCATCCTGTGGAGAGCCCCCACCAAGACTGATGATAAAATCACATCCATGTTCTTCCAAAGCAGCTACCCCATCTGTGACATTCTTACAAGTAGGGTTTGGCTCTACATCGCTAAAGATGACATATTCGATTCCTTCTGTATCTAGCGGTTTTAAAACCTTAGGCAAAATGTCACTTCCTTCGATAAACTTATCTGTCACCAAAAGTGCCTTTTTATAGCCAAGTTCCTTGATATAAGGACCCACTTCATTTACAACACCTTTTCCAATAAGGTTGACTGCCGGAACATAAAATGTAGCCATATAATTTTCCTCCTGCGCCTTCGCGCTATATATTTAACATCATTATATTACTTTTTGTATTCGTTTTCAATCATTTGTGAAATATCTAACAAATATTTTTAAAAGGAGTGGAATTTGACTATTATTTATGAGATCATTTTCCAATATGATACTCTGCTCCTTGAAACAAAATTGCATCTACCAAAGATAACAGCTATAGGCTATCCGCCGACACATGAAATGGGCTACACATCAGCCCCTATTTCAAAAAACCGACTAGCTCCTATGAACTAGTCGATTTCTCATCAATGCGCCAACATTTCTTGGGCAATTTCTTGGCCAGATAGGTTATCTGGGTAGTAGGTTGGCCAGTTATCCATTTCTTCAAAGAGGGCTTCTTGGCTTGTGCCTCCAAAGAAGATATGGAAGTGTTCTGCCTTAACTGGGGCGATATTGTGGTCACTAAACTGAACATACTTGAATTGTCCAGCATCCGCATCTGTCGCTTCAAAGAGGAAGCGCACGCCACGATTTCCTTTCTTATAAGTCAAGATTTTCTTACCAACATACTTGTAGGTGAATTTCTTACTTTGTCCACCTTGAACAAATTCCATAGTGTTATCAGTGATATTAATCTTAGTCACATCTGTCTGATAGCCTTTTGTATAGTAGGCCTTGTACTCAGCCTGAGTCATCTTACCTGTCAACTTAGCCTTGTAATCAAACACTTGATCAAAAGTACCATCTTCAAGGAAAGGATAAACTGATTGCCAGTTACCTGCATAGTCACTCAAGGTGCGATCCTTGACATCTGCATCCTCAAAGTAACCATTTTGGACTGTCTTGGTATCCTCTGCCTTTTCAGGCTCGATTGCTGGGCCTTCTTGGTCCGTTGTTTGTTTCAAAGCCTTGAGGTTTTTCTCCATCACGGAAATGTAGTTTTCTCCAGCCTTGGTGTCCTCTTCTGTCAGACTTTCTAAAGGATTAAGGACATCAGTTTTGACACCTGCCTCTTTTGAAAGTGTGTTAGCAAGGGCCTGTGAGGCATTTTCTTCAAAGTAGATATAGGCAATTTTATTTTTCTTGACATACTCTGTCAATTCTGCCAAGCGAGCTGCTGATGGCTCTGCATCTGGAGAAAGGCCTGAGATTGCAACTTGTTTGAGTCCATAGTCCAAGGCGAGATAGTTAAAGGCTGCGTGTTGAGTCACAAAGCTCTTTTGTTTGGCTTGAGACAATCCTTCTGCATACGCCTTATCCAAGGCTTGTAATTTTTCGATATAGGCAGCAGCATTCTTCTCAAAGGTCTCTTTTTTATCAGGATAATCTGCTGATAAACTGTCACGGATGTGCTCTACTAGTTTAATGGCACGAACTGGTGATAACCAAACATGGGGATCGAACTCATGGTGATGGCCTTCTTCTCCATGGTCATGGTCTCCCTCTTCTTCCTCACCACCTGGCAAGAGCAACATATCGCCTGTCGCCTTGATGGTTTTCACCTTTTTCTTATCCAAAGTATCTAGTAATTTAGGAACCCATGTTTCCATGTTTTCATTTTCATAAACGAAGGTATCTGCGTCTTGGATTTTGGCAACTGCCTTGGCAGACGGTTCATATTCATGGGGTTCTGTACCAGCACCGATGAGAAGCTCTACATTAGCCGTATCTCCTGCGACTTGCTTGGTAAATTCATAGACAGGGTAAAAGGTTGTCACAATATTTAGTTTGCCATCTGCCTGCTTTTGATTGGAACAAGCCACTAAAAACAAGGCACATAGACTGGCGAGTAATAAGCTAATTTTTTTCATGTTCATCTCCTATTTGATAAAACGTCTTACTAAACTGATTAGCAAGAAAACAGTTACAAAAATAATGGTAATACTTGCACTTGCAGGTGTTTCTGCATAGTAGGAAATGTAAAGTCCTGCTACCATTCCCAAAAATCCAATAGCACTGGCAAGCAGCATAACCGATTTAAAGTTTTTCCCCAGACGCAGGGCAATACTAGCTGGTAAGACCATAATGGTCGATACCAGAAGAGCTCCCGCAGCTGGAATCATAAGGGCAATGGCCACCCCCGTCACCATGTTAAAAAGAATGGACATGGTACGAACTGGCAAGCCATCCACAAAGGCCGTATCCTCATCAAAGGTCAAAATATACATCGGACGAAGGAAGAGGAAGGTCAAAATCAAAACAACCGCCGCAATGACAAAGAGGGAAATAACCTGCTCTTCGCTGATAGTCACGATCGAACCAAAAAGATATTGGTCCAAACTCATAGAACTCGAGCTTTTACCCTTGCTCATGACAATCAGAGAAACAGCCAGTCCTGTCGACATGAGGATAGCTGTCCCGATTTCCATAAAGTTCTTGTAAACCGTACGGAGATACTCCAGGAAGACTGCCGCAATCAAGACAATGGCAATAGTAGAAATAGTCGGAGAAATCCCCAGAACCAGACCAAAGGCTACACCCGAAAGCGAGACGTGGCTGAGGGTATCACTCATCAAACTCTGACGACGCAAGATAAGGAAGGTTCCCAATACCGGCGAGAAAAGACTCATAGCAATAACAGCCAGAAAGGCGCGTTGCATAAAGTCGTAAGATAATAAACTAAGCATGGCCCACCTCCTGGTCATTCTCATGAACGTTGAAACAACGCCATGGTGAGTCTTGGTTACGGACTAGATGGATATTGCGGTCCGCATAGTCCTTAACTTCTTCAGGATCATGGGTAATCATCAAAACAGCCTTGCCATGATGATGGGCGCTGTGATGCATGAGTTCGTAAAATTCATTTTTACTTCCTGCATCCATCCCCGTTGTCGGCTCATCTAGAATAAACACATCTGGATCCGAAGCAAACATGCGCGCAATCACCGCTCGCTGCTTTTGTCCTCCAGATAGAGAACCCAAGCGTTTGTCTCGGTGTTCCCACATACCAACTGAGTCCAAACTAGCCTTGATATGCTCCTCATCATGAGCATTCAAACGACGGAACCAGCCTTTTCGCGGATAGCGACCCGACTTGACAAACTCATAAACCGTACTTGGAAAACCTGCATTAAAACTAGCAATCTGTTGAGGAAGATAGGCTATTCTCAATTTCTTACCCTGCGTATTTGTCTTTGAAATGGTCACCTTTCCAATGCGTGGTTGGAGGATTCCAAGACTAGCCTTGATGAGTGTCGTCTTAGCCGCTCCATTTTCCCCAGTCAAGGTAACAAATTCCCCACTATCAACACTATAATTGATATGTTCAAGAACGGGCTCCTTATCATAATAGAAGGATAAATCCTCTACCGTAATGTATCTCATTATTTGATTTCTCCTACTAAAGCAGTCAAAAACCGCTGGATCACTTTTTGTTCATTTGGAGTAAACTGAGTCGCCACTTGTTCATAGGTTAAAAGTGTATGCTCATGGTGATGATGGTGCTCCTCAGCGATTGGACGAGCCAAATCAGTCAACTGATAAAAAATCACACGCGCATCCTTAGGATCTTTAGATGTTTCCAACATCCCTTCCTTGACCAAAGACTTAATGGCCTTGGTAACTGCTGCCTGACTGACATTGAGGCGACGGGCCAACTCTGAATTTGTTAAAGATTCCTCTGACAAAAGCATGAGAATATGCTCCTGAGTATTGGTCAGGGCCACCTCGCTAGTACAATGACCTATTAGGATTTCATGTTGATTTTCTGCCTGCAAAATCACCTCATTTAAAAAGGCATCGATATCCTTCGCTAGCTGTCTCATATCTGACTCCTTTCCTTTTGGACTTCTCTTTTTTTAAGAGAAAAATACTATTCTTTGAAAAATTATTTACTGGTTAATTATATCACAACCAAAAAAAGAGTCAAGAAAAAACGTGAAAATAGGCTTCATTCTTGAACTCTTCTATATTATGATCTATTGAAATTCTTTGACATCTCCATCATAAGTCGCCCAATCTTTGCTGAAAAAGCGCTCATTCAAGTGGTAAGTCGGTGCTGGTGTGGGATTGGATAGGAAAGGATCAACAGCCTTGTCAAAAGCCAACCAACCTAACCAACCAATATGAATTGTATCTTTTACAAAATAAGGTTCAGCCCCATTTTTTGAAAAATCTGCTATATTGGTAAAACCTTGACTTTCTAACTGATAACGAATCTTTTCAACTGCATGTTGATACATATCTTGATTTAACCCTGTATAATCTATCCATTTTTTATTAACAGGTTGAATCACAAACAATACATTTACTTTTGAATTCGCAAATTGATTTAAAACTAATTGCAAGTCATTATATTCAGATGATTTTAGAAAATTATAATTTTTCTGATAATCCTTCCACTTTTTTAAATCTTTCTTTACTTGCGTATCATAGAAATGATTTTCCATCCCCATATCATTATTCGTGGTATTTGCTTCAGCATCTTTTATAGCAATTTCTCTCAATTCATCGTAGGAAAATTTATCTGGTAAGTCTTTTAAATACTTCTCCACACGATCTCTATATTTTTCTCCATCATTCACTGACAATTGTCCAAATAGAAATGATTGTTTTTGGTTGAATCGTGCCAATGTATCTATGAGTGTCTTATCTATTTCTGAAAGTTGCTCACCCTCGGTTATTTTTTTGACTATATCTCCCAATACTACATTAGGATACTTTTTCATTAAACGCGTAGCGGCGTAACGACTTGACACATCTCCAGACTGATTTTCCAAAAAAGCACCCAATTGATCCGTGTTAAAATACCTACGAAAAACTGCAGGTTCATACTCCGTTTCTGTGAACCACTGAGGAGAAATAACAAAAACAGCTTGTTTATTTTCTAGCTCTGGCAAGATTTGCTGCATACCAAAGTACTGGTTCAAAGAAGCTGCTCCTGCTTGTCCTAAAAAATAGGGTCTATACGAACGATTGTACTTCTCCGCTAAAACAGCTGGATGCATACTATCAAATCGAATCCACTCACTAGAACCAAAAAAGGGAATGAATCGTAGACTTGGGTCCGAAAGAGCTCTCACTTTCTGAAATCTTTCTCTAAAACTTTGTGTACTAATCGCTGCTGCATATCGTTTTTCTTCTGATAAATTATAACTTTTACTAGTAGGGTAAAAGAAAATGAGCAAAAAAACCAACAAACTAGCTATCAAGACCGGTCCGAAGATCATCCATAAGCGTTTAAGCATTTTGTAACTCCACAATGCCAGCTATGATTTTATTAGCTGTATTCCAGTCGTCGCGACCAAACTCTGTTACAGGGACACGAATGTCAAAACGGTTTTCAATCTCCACAATCAACTCAACCGTTCCCATACTATCCAAGACACCTGCATCAAAAAGATCTTCATCCATCATGTCAGAAACATCTTCCATAAACAACTCATCAATAATTTCAATAACTTCTGATTTGATATCCATATTTTATTTCCTTTTATTTTTTAAACCATAAATCATTCAAAAATCCAGAAAAGATTAAGAATGACAGCATGACGACATGGAAGGTGATAACCATGCCAAGCAACTGAATCCAGCGATTCTCAGGTAGAGCAGCTTTCCCTGCTTTTTTCCGTTCCTTATTGAGCGTTTTTTTCTTACGAATCCAAGCATCATTAATAACCAAGCCTAATCCATGAAAGAGGCCATAGGCGATATAGTACCAGGTCACTCCATGCCAAAATCCCATAATCAGCATATTTACAATATAGGCCACACTTGAGGTTACATTGCGATTCTTAAAGACCTTCTTTCTGGTCAACACCATGACCATTCGCATAAAGACAAAGTCACGGAACCAGAAAGACAGACTCATGTGCCAGCGATTCCAAAACTCTTTTAAATCCCTAGATAAAAAAGGCTTGTTGAAGTTAATTGGACTATGAATCCCCATTAAGTTTGAGATTGCCAAGGCAAACATAGAGTAGCCTGCAAAGTCAAAGAAAAGTTCTAGACCAAAGGTATACATAACTGCCAAGGCATAGAGGTTAAAGAAGCCACCTGACTGCAGGGCTAGATTCTTCAGAGGAGGGAGTAAGGTCTCTCCTAAAACATGAGCTAGGATAAACTTGTACAAAAATCCCCACATGATATAGCGAACGGATTCTTCCAGCATATTCATCAACTCATCCCGCTCAGGAATGGTCTGATAATTTTCATTAAAACGCTTAAAGCGATCGATTGGACCACTTGAAAAAGTCGGCATAAAGAGAAGAAAACGGAGGAATTCCCAGAGGGTAAAATCCTTAATCACTCCATCTCTCAGCTCGATGATAATCCCAACCGAACGAAAGGTCAGGTAAGAAATTCCCAAAAATCCAAGCAAAGACTGCGTTCCATTGATAGCTGGCTGCACCTTGACAAAGATAATCGGAAGGAGGGACAGAAAACTAACTAGGTAGAATACCCACTTGCCATCCTTACTTTTTCGATAGTGCTTGTAGAAAAGCAAGAGCAATATTTCCCAGCAAAGGTAAATACCCAAGGCAGCTAGTTGATTGGTCTTTCCACCCACCAACATGGTGATGATAAAGAAGAGACTTACCAGCACTTCATACCAGGCAAAGCGTTTCTTGAAAAAGAGGCCAATAAAGATAGGTAAGGTTGCAGCAATCACATAGACAAAATACTGAGGATTGCCGTATGGCTCTAAATGAGGAAGCTGTTGAAAGAACTCCATCATCTCTTATTCACCTCGTTAATCAATCCTTTGATGTCAATTTTTCCATTTGGAGTCAGTGGTAAACTGTCTCGATAAAGGAATTTGGACGGCATCATATAAGACATCATAATATCTGTCAAATCTTCCTTGATAGCCTTGGTAATATCGATATCACGTTCAAACTGCTCACGGACACCATCTTTTAAGATGACATAGGCCAACAGATTTTGTACCTTGTGATCCTTATTATAGCGCGGTACTGCGACAGCAGACTCGATAAAGCAAGACTTGTTGAGGTTTTGAGAGACATCTTCTAACTCAATGCGGTAACCGTTGAACTTAATCTGGAAGTCCATACGTCCGCCGTAGAGAAGCAAGCCTTCATCTGTCATAGATCCCACATCGCCTGTGTGATAGGCTGGCAGTCCTTCAAATTCAAAGAAGGCTTCTGCTGTTTTTTCAGGATTGTTCATATAACCTTTTGAAACGGCTGGTCCAGAAACAATGATTTCTCCCTGTTCGCCATTTGGCAATTTA
Source organism: Streptococcus mitis (assembly GCF_047465045.1). GTDB lineage: Bacteria > Bacillota > Bacilli > Lactobacillales > Streptococcaceae > Streptococcus > Streptococcus mitis_DT. The sequence goes on along the minus strand of NZ_JASHAR010000002.1, from coordinate 103,143 downwards.
TTGCCTTCCTCGTCAATGATAAAGGTTGGAGAATCAGCCTTGGTATAGCCGATTGGGAGGCGTTTGAGAGTCGCTAGCATCTCGTCTGTCACGGCAACTGCTGACAGGGCCACTGTCGCTTCTGTTGGGCCGTAGGCATTGATAATACGGGCATTTGGGAAACGCTCGCGTAGTTTTTGAGCTGTTTTAACCGTCAATTCTTCACCATCAAAGTAGAAATGCGTGATTCCAGGCATTTTCTCGCTATTAAAGTCTTCTGACAACATGGCCATATCCGCAAAAGAAGGGGTTGATGTCCAGATAGCGATTGGCAATGAAAAGATGGTCGCAAAGAGTTGCTTAAAGTCCTGAGTAATAGCTGAAGGAAGGGCGAAGAGCGTACCACCAAGTGCCAAGGTAGGCGCCCAGTACATGACAGACAGGTCAAAAGAATAAGGTGGCTGAGCCAGCATTTGCGGACGACTTGGCGTCGCAAATTCCTTGTCCGTAATCATCCAGTTGGTAAAGCTGAGGAGGTTATCATGGGAAATCTGTACTCCCTTAGGCTTACCAGTCGTACCAGACGTAAAGATAATGTAATAGTTATCATCACCCTTGACTGGATGCGTGATCTCATAGCTAGTCCCTTGAGCAAAGACATCTTGAACCTGAGCTAGAGTCATCATCGGTGTAGAAACCTGCTCCAATGGGAAGTCTGAGATAGCAATAATCAAGCTTGGCTCTGCTACTTCTAAAATAGCCGAAACTCGCTCCAAGGCTGAATGACTGTCAATGGGAATGTAGGCATGGCCTGACTTAGTCAGAGCAACAAAAGTTGCCAACATTTCATACTCTTGGCCTCCAAAAACAACCACAGGAGACTTCTCTGGTAAATCCAGTTGGTCAATAGTTGCAGCTAAACTATCCGAATCAGCCTTTAAATCTCCATAAGTGTGTTCCTGTCCCAAAACATTGTAAACAGGATAGCTAGGCTGGGTCTGAGCAAAATGCTCAATGGTTTCAATCATATCTACTATTGGTTTATTTGACATAATAAGGATTCTCCTTCAAGTTAAAATTCATTATAGATAAAGCTTCCTTGACCCTGACCAAGATAGCTAAAAAAGTAAAGTAGCCCTAGAAAGATAATAAAATACAAGGCTGTCCGACCCAAAAAGAGGTACAATTCTTTTCTCTGTTTCATCAAGAAAAACCATTCATTTCTGTAATTTTCGCTAAAATAAAATCAATTTCTTACTAATTTATTTTTCTGCTATTATACCACTTTATAGACTAGTTTTTCAATTGTTTACCCGTCTATTTTCACTACGTTTCAGTAACATTAATTTATTCCATATGATTCTTTCTAATGATAGCTTGAATGCTTTTCAGTATAATTTATATAGTGCTACAATAAAGTAGGCTCCATACTACCTATAGAGGATGTCTCCACTATAAATATTATAGAGCCTTATCTTATGTCTCACTTTATCGGTGCAGTTCCCTTTATCTAGAGTTTTTTATAGTATGTAATCCTAAAATTCACTATAGATAAATTCTTGAATGTTCGAAAAATCGGTCACAAAACAATAAATCACGATGCTTAAGATAACCGTATAGAAAAATAACGTCCACAAGATTAAACGGTGCGTGTTAGTTATCTTGGTTTGCAAATTTGTATAGTTCTTTTTCAACTTCCATCCATCCTTTCACTCCAACATGCATCACATCAAATAAAAAGTAATCATCATACTCTCTGTTTCCATAGTTTAATACCGTTGCACCATGGCTTTTTGCGACATCTTCTATTTTTTTATAAGTTTTCTCCCGCATCTCTCTTGAGACACCTGTGTAGTCATTCCATTTACCATTTACTGGGAAAATAATGACCTCAACTTCAATGCCCAATTCCTTGGCAACTGTCAAGAAGAGTTCCATATCTGAATACTCTGGTGACTCCAGATAACTCAAATCTTTATTAGAATCTTTCAGAGATACATAGCGATCTTTTAAATAGGTATTGTAGTAGTTATTATCAACAGCATAATCATTATTGTCTGTTTTCTTTTTGACCTCTTCTACAAACTGATTCGTCATTTTCTCCCAATCATAGTCTGGGGTTTTATCCCCTAGTGAAGGATAATCTGATTTGGCATGTTTTTGATAAAAAGTCTGTTTGAGTTTAAAGGAATAAATCGCGTTATCGAACTCTAATAGTTTTTTATCAACAATCGTTCCTTTCTCATCTATGAAATAACTTTTGTATTTTTTGTAGATGTCATTTTGTTGCTTGTTCCCCTTGGTAATCTCGATAATGCGATTGATTAGTTTTTCTTTCGTTTCCTTACTAATCTTATCATTATCTAGCATATGGAAAATATGTTCTTGAGAAGCCTTGTTCAAAAAGGCATCTTGATGAGTCCCATCTTTTTCAAACCACTGAACCGACTCTATTATAGCCACTTTTCGCTTAGTCATAGATCCTTCAATTGAGCCCAAGGTCGTAGCCTGAATGATGTTTTGTGAATAGCTGGTTCCAATCTGCATGATATTAAAATCGTTGTAGTTAAAAATTTTATTGGGATGGTAGTCTTCATTTATCGTCGCAACCAACTCTGATGAGCCCAATAAAACCAGTGTATTGGGAGTAATATTGCTTGTCAGAATATCTCTACTTTTATACTTTTCATACGAAGTGCTATAGCGAATACTGTTATCCTTAACTTTATAATAATCATCAATCTTCTTGACGTATGTCACATTTAAAAGCGCAAGCGTCGCAATTACGAGCACAAGCGATAGCAAAAATGCTTTTAGTTTAATCATCTAGTTTTATCCTATCCCTTCGATCCGTCCAATCTCTTTTCAAGTTCTTATCTCTTTAAAATCGTAAGTAAGATTTTATAGGGTTCACCTGAAAAGATAAAGAAACCAATCATAACCAAATTCATGGTCACAAACCAACTCAGTAGCTTATACCAATTTTTGTTTTTATTTTTCTTATAAAAAGTGCTTTTCTTTTGATACACTTCAAATCCAGCCATCAAGACACCGTGATAAAAACCATAAACAATGTAGCTAACACTAAGACCATGCCAAAAACCCATGACCAACATATTGACCATATAGGCGTAGGTTGCATTGTGTAGTCTATTTTTAAACCATTTTTTCCTGATAACCTGCATCAATACTCTTGAAAACACAAAATCTCTCAACCAAGTCGACAAGGTGATATGCCATCTGGTCCAAAAATCCTTAATATCGACACTCAAGAAAGGTTTGTTAAAGTTCATCGGTGTCTGAATACCTAGAATGTTACTACTTCCAACAGCCATTAGACTATAGCCTGCAAAGTCGAAAAAAAGATACAAGGTGTAAAGGTACATGTACTTGATTGAGTAGACGACTGTACCAGTATTATTTAGAGCGAGTAACATCTGGTACACATAGGTTGACAAAACAACCTTGTAGAGAAGGCCTAGAACGATACGATAAATACCGTCCCCAGCTAACTCTAGATACTCTTTCCGAGGCATGACCTCGTTTATCTCTTTTAAAAATCTCCTACTCCGATCAATCGGACCAGCACTAACTGTTGGGAAAAAGAGCAAAAACTGTAGATAATCTTTTACACTGATTTTTTCTTTGATCAAGCCATCCGATATTTCTAGCATGATCTGAATGGTCTTAAAGGACATGTAAGAAATTCCAATAAAGGCCAACAAATGCAGAGAAGTCAGGGCAAAGACTTTATTAATCACCAAAGGAAAAATAGAAAGGAAAACCAGAGGTTTCAGCCGCTTTGTTTCTATCCTCTGTGCTATGAAAACCAGAAAATATTGATAAATTACAAAGGAGATTAAATAGACAATCATTGCTCTACTCTTACCATAAATAGCTACTGCAAATAAGAGGGAGAGCGTCAAAATATAGTAGTCCTTACGTTTTTCAAAAAAGTTTACTACAAAACCAATCAATAAAACTACAAACAAAAGAAGGAAAAACTCATTCCCCTCGAAATAATTCATACCCGTCAAACTCCTTTTTTCTTTTTCTCATCTCATGATTTATCTTTTTAAGATTAGTTCCTATCATATTACCAAGGATAGTTAACTTTATTCATTATATCATAATTTAAAAACTATAAATACTTCTATTATCTAATTCCCTAAAATAAAAAATTCAACCGACTCTTAGTACTGAACCCCAATAATGAGACAAAATTATTCACACAATAAATAAAATTCAAGAACAAAAAATTGATGAAGGAACTGGTGAAGGATTCTGACTTTTTAGCTGAAATAGTAATCAACACCAGTATACAAACTTAAAAAAATCAAAATGACCAAAATGAAATGAGAAAGTACTCCTTTATTTTGGTCATTTTTTGTAAGTTGTGTTTATTGAGGTATGAATAATTGAGTTTTAATATCTTAGAAAAGTGAGAATACAAGCACGGCCAAGGCTGCACCGATAACAGGTCCCACAACAGGAATCCAGGCATAAGACCAGTCTCCGTCTCCCTTGTTTGAAATTGGAAGGATACTGTGCATGATACGAGGTCCAAGGTCACGTGCAGGGTTCAAGGCATAACCTGTTGTCCCACCTAGTGATAGACCGATACCGACAATCAAAGTTCCCACTGCAAAGGTTCCGATTCCTGCTTGAAGGTCATAAAGTCCCAAAGCAAAGATTGTCAATACCAATACAAAGGTGCCAAGGATTTCGCTAATCAAGTTTGATACAGTATCTTTTATAGCTGGGCCTGTGCTGAAAGTAGCCAAAATATTTCCTGCATTTTCTTCTGCCTCATAATGTGGCTTGAATTGCAACCAAACCAAAATCTGACCGAGCATAGCCCCTGCGAACTGGGCTAAGATATAAGGCAAAACGGAAGCCCAAGGTAAATCACCTTTTAAAGCCACACCAATTGTCACAGCTGGGTTTAAATGAGCTGGACTGAGCTTGCCAGATACAAATACTGCAACCGCAACTGCAATCCCCCAACCCATGGTAATCACAATCCAACCTGAGCTATTGCTCTTAGTTTTAGGAAGAACCACACCTGCAACAACACCATTTCCTAGAAGAATCAGGATTAAAGTTCCCAAAAATTCTCCAAATAATTCATTCATCATCTTTCTATCTCCATTAAAAAGAAGGGGCGGGCGACAAGGATTGTTGCCCGCCGCCTCTTTTATTTTTTCTTAATTTTTTAATTCTGCTAAATCGTTGTTAGCAAGAGCTGCTTCGACATCCGCACGGTAAGCGGCTTTTTCTTCTTCAGTCCAGTCATAGAATCGTCCCATTTCATCCAAAACTGGCTCAACGATGCTATCCAAACTATCACGCATAAAGAGCATGTGGTTGGTACGACGAAGGAGGAAGTCAACTGGGCTCAGAGCCAACTCATTGCGCATTGCATAGTGAAGGGACAAGGTATCTGCCAAGCTGAGTCCTGGTGCTTGTTCTAAACTATGAGCAAGAGCAAAGACTTTCGGTGCATTTGAACCATAAAGATTTGCTAGGTAATGAGCTTCCTTGCTATCCAAACCACGTGACACTCCAAGTTGCGCAAAGGCTTCGATTTCTGAGTCCACATTTGCTGGGTTCAATTCCCCACCTGAAACAGGGTAAGTCTTAGAATTGATGAGTTTAAAGCTACGGTCAAATTCTGCTTTGAGGATGTCAACCACGCGCTCCATAGCTCCTTCAGCCATCTTACGGTAGTCTGTGATTTTACCACCAGCAAGGGTCAAGAGACCATTATCATCTCGGTCCAAGCTAGAACCACGAGAAACTGCAGATGGGTCCAAATGTTTCTCAGAGGTACTGCTTTCAAGCTTGCTAACAGCAGCCTCTACATCTTCACGAGTTTTTTCTTTAGAGAGATAAGATTCAACAGTCGTAATCAAGTTGTTAAAGCTTTCATCACTGATGGTTCCGTTATTTCCTCCATTGTAGTCAGAAGCGCTATTGCCTGCGATCAATGGACGAAGACCTGCCCAGCTGCTTTCGATATCATCAATAGTAATGTTGGCTTCTGGGAAGCGGTTATTGACAATGCCAAGTAGGTAATCTACATCTTCCTGCGTCACTTTTGGATGTTCCAAATCACCTGTGTAGTCTGTATCCGTTGTACCGAAGTAAGTCTTGTTTTCACGTGGGAGAACAAAGACCATACGGCCATCACCCAAACCTGTATCAAAGTAAACTGGCTGTGAAACCTTGATCTTGCTTGAATCCACTACCAAGTGAACTCCCTTAGTTGGACGCATTTGTGAGAATTGTGTTCCCTTATTAGACAAATTGCGCACCTTGTCGCTCCAAGGACCTGTTGTGTTAATAACCAGACGGGCCTTGATTTCAAAGACTTGGTCTGTCAAGAGATCACGAGCTACAACACCTGTAATCTTGCCACTTTCGTCAAATAGGAAGCCTTCTGCCTTCACGTGGTTAGCAATGAGGGCACCGTCCTGGTTGGCACGTTTGATGTTTTCGATCACGAGACGAGCATCGTTGTTACGGAAGTCAAGGTAAACCCCACCTCCTACCAAACCTTCTTTCTTCAAGTTTGGCTGGCGTTCCAAGACTTCTTCCTTACTCAAAACCTTGTTAGCAGCTGGTGTGTTGTTGACACCTGCCAAGAGGTCGTAAAGATCCATAGCTACTTTAAGACGGAAGAGGCTAAAAGTAGCTCCATCTTCATCGTAAACTGGCAAGAGCATTGGGTCTGGTTTCGGAATGTGTGGAGCGATTTGTTGAACCACTGCACGTTCAGAAACTGTATCTGATACCACTTCTACATCAAATTGCTTAAGGTAACGTAGTCCTCCGTGAACCAGTTTTGTTGAACGGCTGGATGTTCCTTCTGCGAAGTCCTGCATTTCAATCAAACCAGTTTCAAGACCACTAGCTGCCGCCTGCAAGGCTACACCAGCCCCTGTGATTCCTCCACCGATAATCAAGAGATCCAGAGTACGTTCCTGCATTTTTTTAATTGATAATTCACGTGTTTTCTTTGAAAATTCCATATTTACACACTTTCTAACTAAGTCGCTTTATTCTTCCAGTATTATACTCTTCGAAAATCTCTTCAAACCACGTCAGCGTCGCCTTACCGTATGTATGGTTACTGACTTCGTTCAGTTCTATCCACAACCTCAAAGCAGTGCTTTGAGCAACCTGCGGCTAGCTTCCTAGTTTGCTCTTTGATTTTCATTGAGTATTAGTCATCGATTTCCGCAAAGACTTGCGTTGCTTTCACAGCCTTCTTCCAGCCCTTGTAGAGTTGTTCCTTGCGCGATTCGTTCATAGATGGCTCAAAGAGTTCCCCTGTCTCGTTCAAGAGTTTCAACTCATCCAAGTCTTTCCAGTAACCTACTGACAAACCTGCTAAGAAGGCTGCCCCCAAAGCTGTTGTTTCCAAGTTTTTGGCGCGTGCGATATCGATTCCCAAAATGTCAGCTTGGAACTGCATGAGGAAGTTGTTCATAGCTGCACCACCATCTACTTTCAAGACTTGGATAGCTGTCTGCGCATCCACTTGCATGGTGTCGATGATATCACGCACCTGATAAGCGATAGATTGCAAAGTCGCCTTGATAAAGTCTTCTTTAGTTGTTCCACGAGTTAAGCCAAAGACAGAACCGCGAGCGTTTTGGTTCCAGTATGGAGCACCTAGACCCGTAAAGGCTGGAACGACATAAACTTCATCATTGTTGTGAGAATCACGAGCGTATTTTTCAGATTCTGGTGAATTTTCAACCATGCGAAGACCGTCACGAAGCCACTGAATAGCACTTCCTGCGATGAAGATTGAACCTTCCAAGGCATAGTAAACCTTGCCGTTGATTCCGTAACCAATCGTTGTCAAGAGGTTATTTTCAGACAACTGCATCTCTTCCCCAGTATTCATGATGATGAAAGAACCTGTTCCATAAGTATTTTTAACCATACCAGGTTCAAAGGCCAACTGCCCAAAGAGGGCTGCCTGTTGGTCCCCAGCCATACCTGAGATTGGCACTTCTCCACCGTAGAAATGGAATGGAGCTGTCTTACCGTAGATTTCAGAGTTAGAACGAACTTCTGGCAGCATAGCCTTAGGAATGTTGAGGATTTCCAAAATCTCATCATCCCATTTGAGTTCTTTAATGTTATAAAGCATGGTACGAGCTGCATTTGAGTAGTCAGTCACGTGAGCCGCACCGTCAGTCAATTTCCAAACCAACCAAGTATCGATGGTACCAAAGAGCAATTCCCCTTTTTCTGCTCGCTCTTGAGCGCCTTCTACATGATCCAAAATCCAACGAACCTTAGTCGCTGAGAAGTAAGCATCGATGATCAAACCAGTCTTTTCATGGAATTTTTCCACATAACCTTGGTTTTTTAGTTGCTCAGCCAAAGGGGCTGTTTGGCGAGACTGCCAAACGATAGCGTTGTAGATAGGGAGCCCTGTTTTCTTATCCCAGACAACAGTTGTTTCACGTTGGTTGGTAATTCCGATTGCTTCGATTTGACTTGGCTTGACACCACTTTCGATGAAAGCACCCGCAATAACTGACTGGACTGAGTTCCAAATTTCATTGGCATTGTGCTCTACCCAACCTGCCTGAGGGAAAATCTGGGTAAACTCTTTTTGACTCGAGCTGACCTTTTCTCCTTTTTTGTTGAAAATAATGGCACGAGAGCTTGTAGTTCCCTGGTCAATGGCCATGATGTATTTTTCTTGTGACATGTGCTGTCCTCCTGAGAATGATCTTGAGGATGTTTCCTCTTTACACTAACTAGTATACAAAATAAAGCGCTTTCTTGTTCATCAACTTTTTTTAATTTTTAAAAAAATGTGAGGAGATTGTGTGAATTTCACAAAAAAGACCTGGAACGACCAAGCCTTTTAAGTGAATAATAACTGACGAATCGCTGCCAAATCTTCCATATCCAAGTCATTTTTTAAATAATAGACTGGTGTCTGTTCCTTCTTATGAATCGGGTTATTGGTAACCAGCAAATCATAATGCCGAGTTCGGTCATAGGCTTCAATGGTAATAAAACGGTTGTATTCCAAATACCGTTTCAAAATGGCTGCCATCCTTGAAAAAACAAGAAAACCAGATGTCAAATCCAGACCAATTCGCATATGCTGACTACCATTTTCAGCCATATACTCCATCAACTGGAGCCATTCCCAGAGAATCTTCTTATCCAAATCCGTCCCCTGTTGAAAGGTAGGCAAGGCATGAAAAATCTCTTCTGCTGTCTCTTTAAAATCATGTTCCATCAGCAAATAAGGATGACGATTCTCTAACTGGTACTTGTAGCGGTCCTGTAAGATATAACCCTTATAGAGATAAACTTGACCACAAAGCTGACTAAGTTCATAGGTGACATGGTCCTCTGTATAACCGCCTAGCAACTCCTCCTTCTTCATTTCTTGAATCAATTGCGTCAGCAAATCTGCCAACTGCCCTCCAAAACCAAGGATATATTCCATAGTATGAAGAGGAAGAATGCGATGAGATAGGAGGAAAGAGAAGAATATCATCATCTCCCCATCCTCAGTTCCTAAAGGAAGGTGTTGTCCAGCAAAAAAGAACGGAGCCTTTCGATGCAAACGAAGGTAGAAAATATTGTCAAAATACCCTCGCATTTTTTCTTCTATGACTTGAAACTGACAGGCATTGACCCGGAGACGTTGTTGACTGATGTGAGCCCAGAGAACCAGGTCCAATTTCTGCCCCGAAGACAAACTTGCACCGCAGATTTCTTCTAGTGTAGCAATCTCCTGTTTTCTCTCTGGTTTCTGCATATGGCCTTCCCATTCCTGACTGGACCAGACCTTGCGGAAAAGACAGAAATAGAAATAGCGAATCTGATGCTCTGGACCTCGCCAACGTCCATTTTGAATAGATAAATCAAATTCTGACAAAATCTGATTTAAGCTAGCCAAGTGACGGCCAAGCGTTGCCTCACTAATCATCAATTCTTGAGCCAGCTGATGGGCTAAAAACTGTTGGTGGTAGAGAAGATAAATTAAAATCTGGTATTTAACCGCATTCTCCAAAAACAAACTCCGAATATCTCTCCCCTTTGTAGCTGCACCGATCGACAGACGCAAATTTTCATCTTCTAAGGAGATGTTCAGCTCTAAACCACTGTCCAAAGCCTTATCATTGAGCAGGGTGACATATTTAGTTAGGGTTGCTTTTGAAAATCCTGTTTCCTCCATTACAGCCTTAACAGTCGTCTGAGACTCTTGCAATAGAAAGGAAAGGATTGAAAATTGGCCAGATTCAGCCTTTTCCATCAAGTCTCCTAAATACATTTGTTACCCCTTTCATGTTCTACCTTAAGCATAGCATAAATCTTACAAATGCTGAAATAATCTGTTTCTCTTTTTATTTCCCTGCTGATTTCCTGGTTCATTATCCTAAAAATCAGCAAACACACGGCTCCCCCTTTGGGCATTTTTATGCTAAAATAGTAGCTATGGATAAAATTATTAAAACTATATCAGAAAGCGGAGCCTTTCGTGCTTTTGTCCTTGACAGCACAGAAACCGTCCGCACTGCTCAAGAAAAACACCAAACCCAAGCTAGCTCAACTGTAGCGCTTGGTCGAACTCTTATCGCTAGCCAGATTCTCGTAGCCAATGAAAAAGGAAATACCAAACTAACAGTTAAGGTGTTGGGATCTAGCTCTCTAGGCGCTATCATCACCGTCGCTGATACCAAGGGAAATGTCAAAGGTTACGTTCAAAATCCCGGTGTAGACATCAAAAAGACTGCAACTGGTGAAGTCCTAGTCGGACCTTTTGTTGGAAACGGACAATTCCTCGTTATCACAGACTATGGTACTGGAAATCCTTACAACTCTATGACTCCCCTCATCTCTGGGGAAATCGGTGAAGACCTTGCCTTTTACCTGACTGAAAGCCAACAGACCCCTTCTGCAGTCGGCCTCAATGTCCTTTTGGACGATGAAGACAAGGTCAAGGTTGCAGGTGGTTTCCTAGTCCAAGTCTTGCCAGGAGCCAAGGAAGAAGAGATTGCTCGCTTTGAAAAACGCATCCAAGAAATGCCAGCTATCTCAACCCTTCTCGAAAGCGAAGACCATATCGAAGCCCTCCTCAAGGCAATCTACGGTGACGAGGCCTACAAGCGTCTTTCTGAAGAAGAAATCCGTTTCCAATGTGACTGTAGCCATGAACGCTTTATGAACGCTCTTGCTAGCCTTCCAAGCTCAGACTTACAGGAAATGAAAGAGGAAGACCACGGAGCAGAAATCACTTGTCAATTCTGCCAAACTACCTATAACTTTGATGAAAACGACCTGGAGGAACTCATTCGTGACAAATCTTAATACACCTTTTATGATTGGCAATGTTGAGATTCCCAATCGTACCGTTTTAGCACCCATGGCTGGCGTGACCAACTCAGCCTTTCGTACTATTGCAAAAGAGCTCGGAGCTGGACTCGTTGTAATGGAAATGGTCTCTGACAAGGGAATCCAATACAACAACGAAAAAACCCTGCACATGCTTCATATTGACGAAGGCGAAAACCCTGTCTCTATCCAACTCTTTGGTAGTGATGAAGACAGCCTGGCACGCGCAGCAGAATTCATCCAAGAAAACACCAAAACCGATATCGTGGATATCAACATGGGCTGCCCAGTTAATAAAATCGTGAAGAACGAAGCTGGCGCTATGTGGCTCAAGGATCCAGACAAGATTTACTCTATCATCAACAAGGTCCAGTCTGTCCTTGATATCCCCCTTACTGTCAAAATGCGTACCGGCTGGGCCGATCCGTCTCTTGCAGTAGAAAATGCCCTCGCTGCTGAAGCTGCAGGTGTTTCTGCTCTTGCTATGCATGGCCGTACCCGCGAACAAATGTATACAGGTCATGCAGACCTTGAGACCCTTCACAAGGTCGCTCAAGCTTTGACCAAGATTCCATTTATCGCCAACGGTGACATCCGTACAGTTCAAGAAGCCAAGCAACGCATCGAAGAAGTCGGTGCTGACGCAGTCATGATTGGCCGTGCTGCCATGGGAAATCCTTACCTCTTCAACCAAATCAACCATTACTTTGAAACAGGAGAAATTCTCCCTGATTTGACCTTTGAAGACAAGATGAAAATCGCTTACGAACACTTGAAACGCTTGATTAACCTCAAAGGAGAAAACGTAGCAGTTCGTGAATTCCGCGGACTCGCTCCTCACTACCTCCGTGGAACATCTGGTGCAGCTAAACTCCGTGGAGCCATTTCACAAGCTAGCACCCTAGCAGAGATTGAGGCACTCTTGCAGTTGGATAAGGCTTAAAATGGTTCATACTGCTCTACTGATTATCGATATGCAAAAAGCATTTGATAACCCTATCTGGGGAGAACGAAACAACCCTCAAGCTGAACAACAAGCATTGAGGGTACTGGCATACTTTCGTAAACACGCTCTTCCAGTCTTACATGTTCAACACATATCTGACAATCCTCAGTCGCAATTTCATAACAAACAAAATCAGGTGTTTAAAAGTGGATTTGAGCCAGTTACTGCAGAACCTGTCTTTCAAAAAACGGTTAATAGCGCCTTTATTGGGACAAATCTTGAAACCTATTTACGAACAAATCAGATCGGTCATTTAGTCCTTGTTGGTTTGACCCTGCCTCATTGTGTATCCACTACGACACGAATGGCAGCAAATCTTGGTTTTGAAGTCACTTTACTAGCAGATGCCACTGCCAGTTTTACCCTATCTAACAAAAACGGTCAGACCATCCCTCCTGAGACTATCCATGAGATTAATCTCCTTTCTCTACAAGATGAGTTTGCTCAAATTCTTACTACAGAAGAATTTTTAACCCAAGTACAAGTATAAAATAATCCGTCAACTCTTATTGAGCTGACGGATTTTCTTTGAGTATTAGAATTGATGATTAGCAATTATTCATAAATGTCTATAGATTCACTCAGAACTGACCATACTAGTCTACCCCCTTTAGAGCACTAATCATGTCAATCTTTCTCATACGAAGACTAATAAAATAAGCAGTCCCTAAAGATGTAAACCAAACCAATAACGTAGCAGAAGCAAGGACATACATACTGACATAAGCGGTATACTCAATTCGAATCGTCGAAAATGTTGCTACATACTCTTTCAAAAACCATATTCCTAAAGGAATTCCTACTAGCCAACCAATAAAGGTAGTTAGTATAGTTTCAAAAAGAGTTACCATCTGTAGATATTGATTAGAAAATCCTAATACTTGTAATGTAGCATAGTCTCTCATTCTCTCTACAAAGTTTAAAGAGCCCAGATTATAGAGAACAATAATAACAAGTAATAAGGCAAAGCCAATAATCATTAGAAATACACTCATCAAACTAGATACAAAATCATAGGCATTTTTTTCTTGGCTCCCTTTTTCAATGACAGATAGAACACCTTTGTCTTGCTTAATAGTATCTTCGTCCACCTCCGGCCCAACTAATAAAGTATGTGGAGTAAAATCTCCCCCTGCTTTTTCAAAGACTCTAGCATGAAGATAGGCCCCTTGATTGGTTTCACTTGTGACAATCCCTTTTACTTCAAACTTGTAAGTATGACCATCTTGATAGGGAGTCACATTTAAAAAATCTCCGACTTTAATACCTGCTAAACGGGCAAATGATCTAGTTACATACAAACCATCATCTTTCAAAGAATCAGCACTCTCTGTTTTTGCTTGGATCATATCTCCATCATCAAATATAATCAATAAACGGTTGTAGCCATCATCTGGATTAAAATGTGCCTGTGAAATTTGTACACCTTGCCCACCATATCTAGACTTAGAAGATGTATAATCAGCTACGGTCAGTCGTTTTGAATAAGAAAAATCTTCATTGTATGCCTTATCAACAAGATGATTCATGGACACAGGCATACCAATTCCAGCAATCAGTAACATCATACTTCCTGCAACTCCCACGATTCCCATCAAAACTCGAATACGATTAAACGAGGCATCACGAATTGCCCATCTAGAAGGATAAGAAATTCGTTGCCAGATAGAGGAAAATCTTTCCACAAAAACAGATTTAGCAACTTTTTCTTTACCTCTTAAAAATATTGCTGGTAAGCCTCTAGCTGACTCTCTAGAAGCTAAATAGGCAGCTAAAACACAAATAATAATGACTACAATACCGACAACCATTGATGAAGACGAATAAGATATTTGCCAATTTGGAAGTGTAAACATTGACTTTTGAGTTTCTAGTACAAACCATGACATCAAGGGAGAAATAGCAAAGCCTGCGAAACTTCCTAATAAACTTACTACTAAGCCAAATAAAATATAATGTAAACTGATAGCCTGATTTGAAAAGCCTAGAGCCTTTAATACAGCAATCTCTTTTGTTTGGCCATCAATCAAACGCTGAATGGTTGTAAACATAGCCAAAATAGCTAACAAAATAAAGATAAAAGAAAATAAGTAAGATAAGTTTCTAATTTGCCCAACTCGATCGGTAGCTTCTGATATTTCAGTTAAACTTTTTTGATCTTGATAAGAAACTAAATCGCCCCCAAAAATAGACTCTAAATCTCCTCGCAAATCTACCTTAGAACCATAAATTTCTAAGGCATTATCTGACGATAAACCCAGAATTCCTTTTGCAATTTCATTATCTGCAATATAACCATAGGCATCATTGTCAGGATTTGGAGCGATATATTCCATGCTACCTGTGAAATAAATCTTATCTGTGGCCTGAACAAATCCTACAATTTCTAAATCTATCTGTTTCCCCCTTGATGAAATAGAAATTGAATCTCCAATCTGTAAATGATTCTTCTTCGCATAATTCCCATCAATCCAAATCGAATCTTGTTTTCCTTCAGAAAAAGAACTTCCTTCTGTTACTGTAACCAGTTGATTATCTGTAATCGTTTCAAGATTGATTCGTCCGTCAGTCTTGTCTAAACGAACAATATTAGCAAATCCTTTCTTTTTACTGATAACTTTTTCAACAGAAGATAATAGTTCAACCTGCTTAATTTTTGATTCATCAATTTGTCTCGCTTGAACCCAAACAACAGGAAGTTCAGATTGTTTCAAATAACTCTCTAGACTCTTTTCAAGTCCATGCCAAGCTCCTTGTAGCCCTACAAAGATTAATACACTTAATAGAGACATCAGAAAAACAGAGAAAAATTGTTGCCAATTTTGCCGAAGATCTCTTAATAATTTTATATGAAGATACCTCATCCCAGCACCTCTTCATTATTCTCTATTTTTTCAATACTTCCATCTTTCAAATATATAACTCGATCTGCAAATTTAGCAAACTCTCTATTATGTGTAACCATTACAACTGCAGCATTCCCATTTCTAGAAACTTCCTTCAATAAAGTTAAAATACTATCACCTGTCTTTGAATCTAACGCTCCTGTAGGTTCATCACACAATAATAGACTAGGTTCTTTAGCCAATGCCCTTGCAATTGATACACGTTGCATTTCACCTCCAGAAAGTTGATTAGGAAAATTATTTTTTCTATGAAGTAAACCAACTTGATCTAAATACATATCAATTTCTTTATTGTTTTTCACTAAATTTGCTGCAATACCTATATTCTCCTTGGCTGTTAAACTTGGAACTAAGTTATAAAATTGAAAAACAAAACCAATTTTATCTTTTCGATAAGCAGATAATTCCTTGTCCGTAAACTTTGTTACTAGTTCCTCATCAAATATAAAGGTTCCTGATGTCGCACGATCCATCCCACCAAGTAAATTTAGTAACGTACTTTTCCCTGAACCTGATGGACCTAAAATAACTGTAAATTTCCCTTTCTCAATAGAAAAACTAACTTGATCTAAAGCACGAACTTCTTGCTCTCCTACCTTATAAATCTTACTAATATTTTGAAACTGAATCATACATACTCCTAATATCTTGTCATAAATTTTATTTTTTCCTTTAATGTAGGCTCTTCATACTGTTCTATGATACGTTTAGATACTGCTTCCCTGTTTTCTCGTATAACCTTTTCAGCTAAGGAAATAGCCTCATCTACTGAAACAACTATTGGCAACTCATAATGTTGAATGATCTGATTTAACCGTTCTTTCTGACTACCTTTGACACAATAAGGTGTCAGACCCAAATTCCTATAAGCTTCATATAATTCCTCATCTGATAAATTTCGATACTCTTCAGATACTGGTCTATGCCCATCTGGATCCATTGCAAACTCTACTGGTAAATGAACAACATCTGTATACCACAGTTTCGCATGATTCTTAGAGACAACCCCATAAGCAGTCAAATATTTTTTGAAAAATCGTCGACCCGGAATACCTAAAATAGATTTCATCAATCGATGAATGAATGCTGATCCTGGATTAATTCCTACCCTCATTCGAACAGTACCGTAAATCCATTCATTCAATACTGAACCATCTGATAGAAAACTTCCATGTTCCTTGTATAAAATTCCTTCTGTACGAATTCTCTCCTCAAAACGCTTTAGCCCTAGTGCCATTAATTCAGTTGATGACATATCCTGAAATCTTCTGCCAGGATATAAATCTGTCAAAATTTCCCTCGCAGACAAAGCGTCGATTAAGGGAAGTCCCGTTGCAATCGAAAGAGCTGTAGCAGTTGTTGTCTTACCTGTAGAATAAGTTCCCGATATGACTAACCTTAATTCTCTATTTCCCATCACTGTCCCCCTCCATCAGGTAATTTTTGAGCTATTTTACTTTTAAAGACTACCTTATGATCTATATCATATCCTGACATTTCGTAGACTTTCCAATGTTCTTCTCTAATTTTTAACAATCTATTTTTTGAAACACTACCACTAAGCTCTACTACTCCGTTCAAAATTGGTGAATTCAAGTCTGCACTCACTTGCTTCATCCACATGGTATTGCTCTCTTCTCGAGATATCTCTTCTATATGGTAGGCTAACATCTCTGCCATTTGAGAAAAAATAATCAGAAGCTCTAACAAACTATAATAATTCTTTTCTAGACTACCTACACCACTATATTCAATATCTTTGATTAATACTTGCTCTGCTTTACAAGATATACTACTATCTGAAAACTCAACATCGTATATATCATGTTGTCTATCTCTTAAATGCGTTGATAAAAAATCTCTACCTTGTTCTCCTATAGCAGCTACATTTTCCATACATTCTAATAATTGATATCCTAAACAAACTTTCATATCCATTACCAAGCAATCAAATTCAATCACTTGGTTCGTCATTTTGAAATTTTGTAATTCTAATTTTAAATTTACCAATTCTTCTATAGCTTTTATCCCTGACTTTATCTCAAAATGGCTTAACCTATACTGATTTAATCTCACTCCCATTCTTTTCAGTATTTCACTTCCAAATAAATGAGCTAATACTATTCCATCTAATGTACTCAGGTGTTGCTGTATGATTTCAGATTGTTTACTAGACCACAAACCTTCTTGATGAAGAGACCCAACTCCTTCTAAAATATTTTTCAACTTAACTTCATAAGTCGTCTTCTTATGCCCTCTGCCAAAATAACGATTTTTATTGTCTCCAAGTAAATAATCTGCTGTTAGCATATACTTCTCCAATCTTTTAAACTGACTCTATCTTAAACAAAAAAAGACAAGAAAGAATCCGTAATTTACGAAAACCTTCTTGCCTTTTTAGTATAAAATTATAAAGATACTAGATTTAATCGAATAGCCTCACGTACAGCTCCAACTCTACTCGTCACTCCCAACTTTGAACAAATATTTGAAACATGGGTATCCACTGTTCTCCTGCTGACAAATAAACTATTTGCTATCTTTTCATTAGAATATTCTTTTACAATCAGTTCCAATACACTTAACTCCGTATCTGTCAATAGATTATTTTCTTGCTTTTCTAACAAACCATCTGGAATAACGTGATTTCCCTTATAAACAGCATAAATTGCACTTTTAACATCCAAATAAGAACTTTCTTTGGGTAAAAAAGCTTGAATCCCAAAATCCATCGCTCTCTTATGTAACAAAGTGTCATAAAATCCTGATAAAAGAACTATCTTGGGAACTGTATTCAGAAATCTATTTATTTGACTAATAACATCAAATGCCGTTACTCCTTTCAACATAAAATCCATGACTAGTACATCTACCTTTTCATGCTTAAGACATAGAAGTAAATCTGCTACTTCTGTATAGGAACCAACAATTTTAAAATCATCTTCCTTTAAAAAATAGTTCTCCAATCCTTGTAATACTAAACTGTGATCATCAATCAAAACCAAACGAATCATTTTTCTTCCCTTCTATAGGTATCCGTATCTTCACACTTGTAGGTTCTATATTTATCTGAACATCTCCCCCCAATAAATGAACCTTCTCTACAATTCTATTTAAACCAAAATGATGTTCATTAGACTGATAGTTTCCCTTAAAAATACCATCATCTATAACTTCAATTGATAAAATCTTTTCTTTTGTAGATAAATCTACAGTAATTTCTCTAGCATTCCCATGAAGAATACTATTATTTACTAGTTCTTTAACTGTCCTTAATACAAACGTGCCCACTTTATCGTTAACTTTTTCTTCATCTATTGAAAAAGTTGTCATAATCGAAACAGTTTCCATCTTCATGAATTGGTTTAATATGCTAGTAATAGATTCTTTCAACCCTAATTCATGCACCATTAAAGGATAGATATTGGAACATAAATCTCTTAATTCAAAAACAATATCATCCAACATCTCTAATAAAGCTCCCCTATTAATGTGTTCACTAATTTCTAACTGCTTTTTATAATAAATAACCTTCTGAATTGTAGTATCATGTATAAACGTTGCAATTTCTTCCCTCTCTAATTCAGTAGCTACAAAAGTATGAAAACTACTAAAGATTCCCTCCATTTTATGGCTAATCAACATCATTTTCCTTATTTCAGGTAACAAAGCTAGCGAAAAAAGAAAAGTGTAAAGAACGAAAAAAATTGGAGAAAATTCTCTTAATAACAGACTAAAAAGAATAATTAGACTAGTAAAAAAAACGGAAAATATCAAGTTATATATGAATGGATTCCACTTCCAAGCAACATATATCATTCGCTCTAGTATCAAGTTATTCACAATAGAGAACAAAATAAGCAACAATAGAGGAATACTATAAATAAACGAAACTTCCTTACCAATCGGAAAAATATATCCAAAAAATAGAGGAAATAAGGCCAGAACTGCTAAAAATAAGGTATGAATTGGCAGCATTTCTCTTCTCTGATAGTAATTTATAAGCATCTTTAACAGTAGGATAACTAAAAAGAAAAATACTAAATAAAATACTCCCCTAGAAAAAAAGATGGTTAAAAAATCAATGGGC
The DNA here is from genome assembly GCF_047465045.1 of Streptococcus mitis. Taxonomy (GTDB): domain Bacteria; phylum Bacillota; class Bacilli; order Lactobacillales; family Streptococcaceae; genus Streptococcus; species Streptococcus mitis_DT. The sequence continues at coordinate 83,777 of NZ_JASHAR010000002.1, read as the reverse complement.
TGTATAAGATTATAAACATACAAAAGTTGAGTTATGAGTGAATAGCCCAGTATAATACGAGAAAAGTTAGAAATGGTTGAACCTTTTATCTTTAAGACTAACACTCTAATGAAGATATCCATGAATAATGGAAATAAAGTCAAGTATGAAATTAATAGACTACGACCAAATACATCTCCTATACTTGATGGAATAATCGATAATAACATCAGACTAGTATAAATAATAAAATAAAAATATCGTTTCCCAGTTTTTCCTCTACTTCTGCCTTTTATGTATAATCGAAATAACAGTAGAATCAGAAAAGCAATGATTGATAAAACAAGAAAGATAATTTGGCTTGATTTCCCAGATTCTATTATTAAAGTCTTTGAAATGCCTCTATCTAACACTGTCACAGAATGAAGCGGTTCAACAATTAAAAATCGAGATAATGAGAAATTACTATCTGGACTCTGACCGTCTATTTGTATAATCGATGCTCCTATTATCTCTTGATGATTTGCAAAGCTTCCCAGATTATGGACTTGTCTAACTATCCACTCATTATCATGTTTATCTACGGTGATTCCACTGTACGTTCGGTTAAAAATTGAAAACGAAAAATAAAGAAAGAAAATAAATAACAAAACCAAAGAAAATCGAAACATTTTTGACTTCATTGTTTGTAACACTCCACATTTCACTTGATATTGATGTTTATTCTACCATTTTTTCATTCAATAAGACAGGTTTTATAGTTAAATTTATTCTTTTTTCTTTCGAGATATAACTGATACAATCTTCTGGTAGGTGAAATCCTCCCCGATTTGACTTTTGAAGACAAGATAAAAATTGCCTACAAACACTTGAAACGCTTGATTAACCTCAAAGAGGAAAACGTAGCAGTTCGTGAATTCCGTGGCCTCGCTCCTCACTACCTCCGTGGAACATCTGGCATTGCTAAACTCCGTGGAGCTATTTCACAAGCTAGCACCCTGGCAGAGATTGAAGCTCTCTTGCAGTTGCATAAGGCTTAATAGATTAAAACCCGTAACTCTCTTAAAGTTGACGGGTTTTTGATTGTAAAAATTCAAATACTGAGCGCTATTATTGACTCAAAGCAACACTGGAAACCTTACCATCCGCTCCTGTTGTAATTTGGATGACTTTTCCTCCACCAATTTTGGCATTATACTTACCATCATCAAGAGTATAAGAATAGCCTTTGATAGAGTAATTTTCTTTCTTTCCATCAGAAGATTCTACTGTAAATTGACCACCTGATGAAACTGTGATGGTTTCGCCATTTGCTCCCTTCCAATTGCCCGCTGCAGCTGAGAAATCACCATCTACCATGGTTAAAACACCCTTGTAGCGTTTATTTTGCTCTGCTTGTTTGTCTTGAAGTTTGCGGTCAGTTGTAGGATCATAGCTTGATTGGTTAGATTGGGCTTGAGGAGCTTGTTGAGTTGAAGGAGTCTGAGCAGGAGTTTGTTGACTAGCCACTTCTTGACCTTGTCTTTGCTCTGGTGCAGGAGCCGCTTGTGATGGCGTTGCAGTTGCTGAAGATTGATCAGTAGACGCCTTAGTCTTTTCAGATGAAGCTGAACTTGAGGACTTCTGAGTCTTGCTTTCTTTGTTAGAAGAAGTTGCTTTAGAACTTGATGACTGGCTTGTCTTAGCAGAACTGCTTGCTTGAGTTGTTTCCTTTTTATTTCCACAAGCTCCTAATAGCAAGGTAGAAGCCAATACAGTTGCTGCCATCAATTTAACACTTGTTTTCTTTTTCATTTTTCTACTCCTTTGTAATATTTTAGAAATATAATGAAATCTTTTTGTAATGTAATTGTAACATTTAAATTTAGATATGTCAACAATTTATCTAAACTATTTTAAAAATCTCACATAATTTAGATACATTTACTCCTCCTACTCTTCTATTCGTAATAAAACAGAAAAACAGGAGATTTTCCTATTAAAAATTTGAATTTGTTTTTGTGTAATCGCTTGCACCTTTAAGTGCAAAGGAATATAATAACATTGAAATAGAATATAGGAGGTGCACTCTTATGCTAAATAAGTATTATAAGTATCTTCCTTGGTTGATTTTGGGAGCAATTGGCTCTTATCAATCAGCCGCCTACTATGCGCGAACTGCATTTGATGTGTTTTATCTGACTACAATCTTTTTGATTGTTTATATCGCTTTGTTATTTTTACATGAGAACTATCTCAAGTATCGATACAAAGACTTTTTTACTCACCTGTTGAGCAATTCTAAGAAAGATGGCCATCCCTAAAACAGTCGCAACAGCAAATCAAACTAGTAAAGGCAAATAAAGAGGTCGGGAACTTTTTCCCGGCCTCGCTTTTTATTTCAATCGATAGGTTTTTCTTGGTTTCTTTTTAGGTACTCGTTTGAGTCCGACTTCTTCTACATATTCTCCGTATTTTACGAGAAAGTTATTGCTGACGATTGGACGACCGGGGTTGATAAGATTGACCAGTTCAGTTCCTTCGTAGACAGTGAACTCCTGCTCCAGCAGATAAAGGAAGGTCGGATTCCAGTCGAGACGGCCTTGGATTCGTTTGATGGATTCTTGGATAATGGCATAATGGTCAAAAGCGAAGGCTTGCTCCTCCAACTCTACTCCCTCTAAGAAGCACTTGCCTGTCTGAAAATCGACATCTACAAAAACAACATCCTTGGCATCGTCTCCTGCTTGAACAAGTTCTAATGCACAACTAGGTAAATAAACCAAGTGGGCAATAGTCACTGTCCAGCCCCGTGGGTCACGGCCGGGGGTCGATACGGTCATCAATTGCTCAATTTTTTCCAAAGGAAGATCGAGATTGACTTCTTCTCTCACCTCACGCTGACAAGCATGCGCAGCGTCTTCGCCCTTGTCCATAAATCCTCCAACCAGAGCCAAACAGTTTTGATAAGGGTGAGCCTTGCGACGAATTAATAAAAGCTTGATCTTTCCTTCGACAAAGCAGTAGGCTACCATATCTACTGTCACACTTGGTTTTTCATATTGAGGGAGTTCCTGCTTGTAGTACCAATCCAAAAACTCCTCCTGACTGGCATGGATTTCATAATATTCTTTTTCCGTCATCCCTGCTGGAATCTTTATGTCTGCCATCTTATGCCTCCTTTCGAACTGCCTTGGTCCATTGGTACCATCCCACTAGACTGTTCAGTGTGTAAACCCAGTACATCCCTTGGATGTGGATATTTTCACCCCACCAGAGGTAAATACTAAAGAGATTAGTAGCAATCCAGAAAATCCATTGCTCACGGTAGAGACGTGTCATCAAGAGCTGACCGACACCATTGGTCGCATCGGTAACACTATCACGGAAAGGGCGAGCACTATGGATACTTTGGTAAGCTAAGCCCATACCAATCCAGATGATAGCAGTCAAGACCAAGTACTTGAGCCAGTCAAGCACAGATAATTTCTTAGCTTCAAAATGAGATTCTTCTGCTTTTCCTTGGTCATTGATACGATTGGACAGCCAAGCATAGAGACCAATCGGCTGCATGACAAAGAAGTAAACGGTCGTCAAAACTTCACCATAAAAAGTCGCATTCATGGCCAAAATCAAATAGATAGCAGAGTTAATGGCCCCAAAGAGATAATTGCTTGCACGCCCTTCTGCTACCAAGATAACACAGACAATCCCAGTCCAAGATGCAAACAAGCTCATCCAGTCATGACTTTCTGTATTTTGCGTGAATTCCAAGATCAAGGGAACACTTGACAGGACGATGAGATACAACCACTGGAAGAGGCTACGGCCGACAAAGAGATCTTTCCAGAGCAGGTTCATGATTCCTGCAAAACCGATCTTGCGGGCTTCTGCATGGACATTTTTAAAGTTTTCGATAAATTGTGTGATTTTTTCAGTTAGTTTTTTCATAATTGTCTCCTAATCTGTTTGGTAAATGGCATCAATAGCCACTTTTGCTGCTTCATAATTTCCTAGATAATCCTCAGCTAGATAAACTAGTGGAATGTTTGCTAAGTAGCGCTCCCTCATCTGGTCCAAATGCTGGGAAAAACTATGACGAATATGGTCTTCTGCCATAGTCATATCTCTAAATCCGTCATTGACATAGGAGCCGACCGGTTGCACAAAGAGAATCAAGTCCCATTTTTCCTTAGCCAAGATCGAAACAAAGAGATTATCAAAGGTTTCTCCTGATAAGTCCCCTTGGTCCTCGGTCTCCATGTAATAATCATAGTAGCCCTTAGTTACTAAGGAGTTGGTGTCAGCTATCACCAATCCCCTATTGGCATTACTGTCAATTAACTTAGAGGTCTGGTCATACTGCCCCAACAGGAGATAATAGTAATCTTTTGGAGTCAATTCATCGTCGCGGACATTGTTTTTAATCTGGTACTCACGTGCGTATTCCAAACTGACGGGTGCATCGTAATACCTTGCCAAATCCTTGGCCAGAGTGGTCTTCCCATTGCTGGCACTCCCCATAATCAATACTTTCTTTGTAAACTGACGACGGAAGGGCTGAGCGATGTTTTTCCAATATTTGCTTGGATTTTCTCGAATCATAGTCGCTGAGATTCCAAACTTTCTTTCTTGCAAAACGGTCTCAAAACCACGATTTGATAATTCTTGCTGGTAGTCTGCTTCTCCCACAAAGAAAATTAGTTCTTGCTGGGTTTCATCATAGGAAATCTCCGCTAACATTTGGTCCAACCACTCCTGCCAGCCCATAGGGTAGCGAGGAAGATTGGTTTCATCTAACTTACAAACCAAGGTCAACTCGTCACCACGAAAGGCCTCTCGGATATAGCGGAATCTTTTTTGAAGCGTTAAGCCTACCTGCTCTCCTCGGTCTCCCTCATAGCCTGAAACGACAACCCAGACCTGGTCACACTGTCGCTTCGCACGCTGAATCAAATCGATATGACCCTGATGAAGAGGGACAAAGGTCCCAAATACCACTGCTGTTTTCTTTTTCATAAATCTATTACCTTTTTATATTTTTTGATATTTTTATTATCTATGTTTTTATTATAAACTATATTTTTGTTTCGTCAATAGGTTTTTATTGTTTTTTATAAAAAAGTAGCAAAAAAGAGAATCAAGATTGCTCCTGATTCTCCATTTTTATGCAATATCAAATTTTAACTGGCCTGCTTTAACACCAATCTTAAGTGTGCTGCCTGCCACCAAATCTCCCTTAAGAAGAAGTTCTGCCAACTTGTCCTCCACTTCTGTTTGCAGGGTTCTGCGAAGTGGACGAGCTCCCATCTCTGGGTCATATCCTTGATTTGCCAACAATTTCAGTGCTGAAGCTTGTAATTTCAAGTCAATGCCTTTTTCAGCCAAACTTGCCACTAAAGGTTTAACCATAATCTTCACCACTTCCTGCATATTGTCGCTAGACAGGCTATGGAAGACTACCTTTTCATCAATACGGTTGATAAACTCAGGTCTATAAGCCTTTTTCAGCTCTTCAAACATGCGTTTCTCCATATTCTCCTGGTCAAAACGAATATCCTTAGCTCCAAAACCGACGGTCTTGTCATCCCGAAGGGCTGTCGCACCAAGATTTGACGTCATGATGATAATAGTATTTGAAAAGTCAACCTTGCGCCCCTTGCTATCTGTCAAGACACCATCATCCAAGACCTGCAAGAGAACATTAAAGATGTCTGGGTGGGCTTTTTCTACCTCATCAAAGAGGAGAACAGAGTATGGTTTGTTGCGAACCTTCTCGGTCAACTCCCCACCTTCTTCATAACCCACATAACCCGGAGGAGCTCCGTTGAGACGGCTAGCTGCGAATTTCTCCATATACTCACTCATATCAAAGCGGATAAGAGCTGATTCGTCGTCAAAAAGAACTTCCGCTAAAGCCTTGGCTAATTCAGTCTTCCCGACACCTGTAGGTCCTAGGAACATAAAGGAACCAATCGGACGCTTGTGACTGCGAATCCCTGACTGATTGCGGCGAATCGCACGACTAATGCTTGAAACAGCTTGATCTTGACCGATGACACGTTTGTGCAATTCAGCTTCCAGATTCAGGTATTTCTTAGCATCAGTCTGAGTCAGTTTTTGGACTGGAATACCTGACAAGCGACTCAAGGTGGTCAAAATATCAGACTCTGTCACCAAGTCTTTATAGACAGGCACTTCCTCTTCTTTAGCAATTAGTTGAGCAGCTTGTTTCCACTTGCCATCCATCAAGGCTTTGTCAGCTGGACTCAAACCTGAATCGTCTGCTTTTACATTTTTAGTTTTATTTTGCACTGTTGCTGCCGCTTCATCCAAGAGATCGATAGCAGAGTCTGGCAAGTGGCGACTAGTCAAGTAACGATGAGCCATCTTGACGGCTGTTTCAACTGCTTCATCTGTGATTTGTACACGGTGATGTTTCTCATAAGTCGCCTTCAAGCCTTGCAAAATGGTCATGCTGTCTGCAACACTTGGCTCTTCAATCGTCACTTTGGCGAAACGACGAGAAAGGGCTGCGTCTTTTTCGATGTGTTTTTGGTACTCTTCCTGAGTGGTGGCACCAACCGTTCTCAAAGTTCCACGCGCCAAGGCTGGTTTCAAGATATTGGCCGCATCCAGAGTTGAGTCAATTCCACTACCAGAACCCATGATAGTATGAAGTTCATCGATAAAGAGGATTACTTGGCCATCTTCTTCAATATCCTTGATGATATTGTTCATGCGTTCTTCAAAGTCACCACGGAAACGAGTCCCTGCAACGACATTCATCAAATCCAGCTCTAACACGCGCATCTTAGCCATTTCAACAGGCACATCCCCACTAGCAATACGCTGGGCAAGACCAAGCGCCAGAGCTGTTTTCCCGACGCCAGCATCTCCAACCAAGACAGGATTGTTCTTGGTCTTCCGACTCAAGATTTGAATCATACGCGAGATTTCCTTATCCCGACCGATGACTGGTTCTAACTTGCCAGAACGCGCTTGCTCTGTCAAATCATGCGTATAGTCCTCGAGACCTCCGCTCGGAGTCTGCGGCATGCCCATCATATTGGCCATAGAATTTTGCTTGTCAGCTCCTGTACGATGGCGTTGGCGTAGAGCCTTGAGGTCTTCACGAGTCCAGCCTGCACGTTCTTCTAGATTTCGACGAAGAGCAGCAATCTTGACCTGATCTTTCTTGTCTTCATAAGAAAAACCAGCCCTCTCCAAGATACGAGTCGCCAAGGCATTGCCATCATGCAAAATCGCATAGAGGAGGTGCTCTGTACCTAGCACCTTAGCATGGACCACTGACGCCACATATTCCGCTTCATCAAAAAGGACCTGCAAACGATGAGAAAACGGCAATTCCCTAAAAGTTTCATCCTGGCTGTAGTCCGTTTCAGTCAGTTCCAAAGCGACCTCTTCTAAACGGTCCATCTCATATGGATAATCATTTAAAGTCGCCCCTGCCACACTATAACTGTGATTGGACATGGCAATCAACAAGTGCCAAGACTCTAGGTAACTAGCTCCAAAATGGCCAGCAACCATGTAGGCACTTTCGATACATTCATTCAATGCTTTTGAATAGTTCATCTTACTTCCCTTTTCTATCTACCTCTTGTATGACCTGTCTTAGCATATTAGCACGAACAACTGGAGCTTCTTCTCCTAGAACTCGATCCAAAGCCACTGCTACCAGCAAATTCATCTCCTGCTTGGTCATCAATTCCTGCTCAACCAAAAGCTGTAGAATATCCTCATAAATTTCTTGACTGACCCGCTCGCCAATTGAGTAAAGTAGCTCCCTGAGCATTTCATGATGACTAGAAAACTCAATCCGTCCTATACGAATGTAGCCTCCGCCACCACGCTTACTTTCAACCAAGTAGCCTCTACTTTCCGTAAAGCGTGTCTTGATCACATAGTTAATCTGACTAGGGACAACCTGAAAGGTATCTGCCAACTGACTCCGTTGCAACTCCACAATTCCAGATTGATCTAAAATCGCCTTGATGTAGGCCTCAATATGATCCGATGTATTTTTAAATCTCATTACAAACCCACCTCTCTCTTTAAACCTTGACTATCTTTGACTATTATACCGAAATTTTCTCATTTTTAAAAGAAAAAGGGCGCTGGTAAAGGATAATCTTCACCAACTCCCTATTTTTCTACTTATCTAAGCCTAATTCTGCCAAGATTTGACGTTTGTAGGCAATCTTTTGGACTTCCTTGTCCTCATCTTCAGACCAATCTAGTTTAATTTCTGAAACAATCTGCCCAGGGCGATTTTTCAAGATATAGATGCGGTCGCTGAGACTGAGGGCCTCCTCGATACTATGCGTGATGATCAAGGTTGTTAGCTGCAACTGCTTGTGAATCTCAAGGTACCAAGCGTGTAGTTCCATCTTGGTCATCTCATCCAAGGCGCTAAAGGCTTCATCTAAGAGAAAGAGTTTGTGACCGAAAAGATAAGTACGAAGCAAGGATAAAAAGTCCTCAGAAATAAATCTAAGGACTTAAATAACGATGTGTTGGTTTGCTCACTTAATTAGTCTACTTAATACTATTCAATTATAGTTTACTTTGAAATGTTCTTAATCCTCTCTATAAATTTTTGAATCGCATTCAGCTCTGCAGGTCTTAAATGAGGGTACGCCTTAGTCCTCCCCCCATTTCGTTTAATATGTCCAAATTCAAGTAAATGAGTAAGAGATCCGTATTTAAAACTATATACGACCCAAACTCCATTTCTCACTCTTTTCTTACGCCATCCTTTTGAATATTTACCTGTTCTTTTAGGGCTAGTTTCCCTTAATTCTTTAACTGTTTCTTTAGCGACTTGCTCCGCAATTTTATCAACTTCTTCATTAACCTCTTCACAATATTCTTCTAAAATATTTGCTAATTGTGCTGCTAAATCCATTTTCTAAAAACTCCTTCTATTTTTTTAAAATATCAACTTTTTACCCCCTTTTTGGTTGACAGCTTCCGACTTGGAAAAAGTTACCGCTCCCGGTACCTAAAATCAACGAAAATGCTTTACAAAGTGGGGGGGAGTGTCAATATCCTTTCAGTTCTATAAATCTTTTAGCGATTACTTTTCTTCGACTATTTATATAACGAGTAGTTTTATTTAGTTTCTCTGCCACGTCTTCCCAGGTCATCCCAGCTTCTAAAAATCTCATTTTAAAAATGACTAGATCACTTTCAATTAAGTTTTCCACCAAGGTATCTACAACTAGTTTGAAGCCTTCTAAATATCTTAGTGTTTCGTCTTCTTCAATTCTAATTATGGTTGCTTCAGTAGGACTTGACACTTTCTTTCCTTTACCACCTGTATAATCTTCATCACTATGTTTCTTATTATGTATCAGTTCCTGTCTTCTCAAATAAATTTTATTAGCAATCGTTCTATATCGCCCTAACTCAATATCTATCCCGTCCAGGTCTCTGTTACTCAGTTCATACATAGTCAAGTACCTCCACTTCAATTTTAAAATTTTCTTATCTTGCATTCTGTCAAACTGACAAAAGCTTAAAAGCCTTTCAACACTCCACTTACCAGGTATCATTGTTTTAAGTTTGACAACTCTTCAATATGACAATTTAAAGAAGTATCCCTATAATTTATTCCTCAGTTTATCATATCTTACATTCTGTGAAACTCAGTCCATTCTGTAAACCCCTGATATACCTTGCTTTCAAGCTATTACTTCTTTTCAGTTTATGCTTAATTTGTTATGTGAAACTTAGTAAAGCATAAAAGTAGGACTAGCGATATCTCTTCTGTTTAAGCCATATATCACTAGCCTTACTTAATTTGTTCCCTATTTTTCTAAATACACTCTGATATCCCGATATTCCTTAGAAAAATTCATCCATCCGCTAGAATCAGGGGTGAAGAATGGTAGGACAGTAAGCGGACTTACTTCTGTTCGATACGGCGATAGAGAATGTTTCTGACTTATTTCCCTGACTACACCTGTATGGATTTCTTCTACATCCTTCTTTAGTTCTTGAATTTCATCATATGCGTCCAGAATTTGTCTAAGTTTCTTTCGGTATTGTTTGTAGATCTTCTTAGTTTCCATCCGTTGCTTAGTCTCTTTAAAAATGTATTCAAAGATGACTGCATTAGCTTCTGAAAAATCACTATCAAATTTTTCCTGAAGGCCATTAATAGCTTTTTCCATCTTTTCCAGCTGCTCTAAAGATTCTAAATTATTTGACAAAAAAGAATCTATGTTCTCAAATGAAACTGCTTGATTGCCTAACAGGCTTTTCCTTTTTTCGCTTAACTGTTCTCGTGCTGAATTAATCTTACTTTTTTTATTATCTAGATCATCCAGTGTTTCAAATACTTGATTAATATCCATTTCTTTCTCCTAGTTCCATTGAATAAAGTAACCACAATCTTCTTCAACTTTTTTTACATCAAATCGGGTATGTAAAATCAACCGTTTTCCAAAATAGTCATTCGCATTCACCCAACTAAGTGTATCTTTCTTGCGATCAAACAAAGTAACAAAGTTTTCTAGATCTCCGATAAAGCCTTTTTTGTCACCTTTATTCCCTAATGTTGTATCATCTACAATTAAAAAGTTATCTACAAAGAATGTTTCACTTGTCCCTGTCTCTTTATCAACTTTAAGAAGATAATTTCCTGAAGTGTCTTTCATTTTGTCTAAGACATTAAATAGTGATTGACTAATAACCATAGATACATTGCGCTCTGGATTGATTAAAGAAACAATAGATTTCAAGTCGTCCATACTTGTAGCAGTCTGCACTTTCGCAGTTTGGAGAATTTTCCCAATCTCTCTATTTCGTGTTCTACGTTTTAATTTAATAATCTTCTTACCAAGAAAATCCGTTAAATTATATTGGCCATCATCTAACTGTTCCTGTGAAAAATCAAGTTTTCCACTGAATAATTTAACTAAGTAATCAACGCTGATAGTTTTCTTTTTATCTGCTTCTGTTCTCTCAACCGAATTTTCACTAACTTCTTGTAATGAATCAGATTCAAAGTCAGTTACTTCATACTTCCCACCACGGGTACGAGTCTCAATAACATTTACTAGATCAACCAGTTCTTTACGTTGATGTTCATCTTCGTAACTATCAAGGATTGGTTTTTCAATGAGTACATGATTATTTTCTACGTTCATTCCTCTAGTGTTATAACCTGTACTTCGGATATAAGCTTCTAGATTTTCTTTTTGTTTAACTAAGTTAGTTGTCATTTTTTTGCTCCTTTATCTTTTAATATCTGATTTTTGTTTATAATTTTTTCTAAAATTATTTGCTCTTAGCTTTTCTTTTATGACTCTCCGAGCCTTTAGAATCATTTTTTCTAGATTTTGATTTGTCTTGTTTGTTAGCATATTTTTCTAGTATTTCTTGTTTCCGTTGTTCTAAGCTATCATCTTCTTTTTTACACTGAGAAAAGATTTTCTGTCTTTTATCTGGATCCATAGAAAACTTATTGGCTACTACATACCCTAAAGAAGTATCTCCTGACATCTCCCTCACCCCCTTTCTATGCAAACAAAAAGGGACATACCACTAGCATTATATGCTTACGGTATGTCCCTGAGTTGTTCTCAATAGACTTATTTTTTAGTTTCTTTTTTGACTAGATGAGTAAATTTCCCATCTGAATAGAATAAAGTAACTTCTCCAAAACTTGGAACTTTTTCTATTTCTATTATACCACATTTTTCGTAGACAACAAAGCCTTTTTCTGTTGCAAATCGCATTTTATCATCATTCATTGATATTCTCCCCTCACTGTGTTTATAGTGTATCTTTTATCTTTGATCGTAAAAGCCTTGAAAGTGTTCCCTTCTAAACCTTTCAAAATTCTACTTGAATTTCTAGCATTGTATACCGTCCGCAGTTCACTACTATCTAGGTTCGTGTTGAAAATCGTAGTTTCTCGATTATTGATAATATCAAACAAGAAATCCTGTTCCCAATCGCTCTTAGGGGTTACCGTGCCATTTTTTGCCCCCAGGTCATCAATGATTAGAAAATCAACATCAACAAGCTTTTTAACCGCCTCATACTCTGTTAAGTTTGCATTTCTGCCATAAGCCCAGCCTTCTTTTATCTGCTTGATAATCTCGGTTAAGCTGACAAACAAGACACTCTTAGGCTCGTTCTTCTCTCTGAAGCTCTCATTGATTTCTTTGGCCAAGGCAAGCGATAAATGACTTTTCCCTATTCCTGTGCTACCACTGATTAAAGTATTTCCTGTCATACCTGCAAGGTACTTATGGGCTTGCCCCTTAACAAACTCTAACATCTGACGCTCCTCTGTAGTCTTAACAAAGAAATTCTCAAACGTCGCTCCCTTCAACTCGTTAGGAATCGTACTCTCACGCATTAAGACATCATAAGTTTTAAAGTAGGCTTGTCTGTCCTCGAACTGCTGTAATAAGTCTTGCTCTTTTTGTTTAATCTCTCCCTTCATACACTCCGGGCAAAATGCTTGTACTTTTCTTTCTGAACTCCCTAACACCGGTACAGAAATTTCCCAATAATTTACCTGGTGAATATCGCAAACCGTATCCGTTATTTTTCTGTTATTAAATTCTTTAAATTGTTCCTTCATCTGTGCAACTCCTAAAATGGTAGATCTGGGAAGTTATCTTCGGACTTCCCTTTTATGGTTTTAGGCTTTTGATTCAAATAACCATCAAACTTAGAACCGAAAAGTGTTTCTGGTCTCAGATATTTAGAAAATTCAGGACTGTCCTTCCATTCTGCCGTTTTAATATCTATCACCTGTTTAAAATCTTCAAGTGTATAGCCTTCTTTGAATCGTGCCATTATCGGCTTCAAGTTTTTGTCCAAATATTTATAATTTTTCCCAACTGTATGATTCAGATAAGCTAAAGGTATTCTGATTAAATATTTTTCAGGACGTCCTTTAGTTACCTCATCAATCATACTCGGAGTTAACCAATTTGGGAAAGTAAAGTCAGGTTTACCTGACAATATATATTCTTTATATAACTCTTTATCTTTATGTAACTCTTTATCTATCTCTATCTCTGTTGGACACAAGTTGGAATTTATCCCACTCTTTTGGACATTCTCCAATCTTGCCACATTTTGGGCTTGTTTTCGCTGTTCACGTTTATATTTAGCCCAGTTCGTTTCACTTTCGACCATGGCCTTTGCTTGTGACAATGTAGCATGGCCATCATCATCAATCTGAATCAGTCCGCATTTTGTAAAATATGCTACTGTCATATTTATATCATCTTCAGAAACATCCAGTTTTAAAGCTAATTCCTGTACCAAGCTATCAAAATATCCTTCATAGTACAAAATACAATCATCTTCTAAACTTTCCAACATAAGACGGATATAAATAACTGTCATAGTGTAGCCACCAGGCATATTTTTCAGTCGTTTAATAAAAAGATTATCAAAAAACTTCTTATCAACTTTTAACCAAAAATATATTTTAGTCTTTGCCATCATCTACCCCCAGAAACTTCAAAATATCTGTAACTTTGTAATAGACTTTTCTAGTATCTTCTAGTGGTGGTTGGTAACGTCTTAGTCCTGCACCTTCCCACTTTTGCAAGGTTTTGTATTTTATATCTAACTCGTCCATGGCTTCCTGTGCTGACATTAAACCAGTTAGTCGTGGTTTAGGTCTTTCTCGGACTGCTAGATAGTTTTCTACTACTGTGCTTATTCTATTAGTCAAATCATGTTCGCTTTCTTTACTCAAACTAAACATATCCTTCCACCCCTTTCAGTGTTAAATTCATTCTATCCCTCATTTTCTAAGCTGGTTTATGAAATATCATTTGCCCTTTTATTGCCCTATGTAAAATATCTTCCTGATCCTTTATGATCATCTCAATAGTTTTAAGAACCTTATATCTTATCTCTTTATCCGAAAGTTGATTATCTAATATTCCTAAAATTGTTGATAGATTTTTTATATTACCTATATACAAATTTATAAAAGTCTCTTTAGTTAAGCTTGACTTATCTAGCTTCTCTTTAAAATCAGTATATAAATTTACTTCACAAGTCATTTAATCGCTCCTTGTTTATTGATACCTGCAAGCTGAATATAACGCCCATAGAAAGGGTTTAAATCTTCACTAGGTATTTCTCCCAGTTTCCTGTTTTCTCGCTCCAGTTGGGCGCTCTTTTTACGGTCTCGATGGTTTAGGTAAATTAGAAAGCCAATCAAAATCACGGTAAAAATAAGCGCCTGTGTATTACTTAAATCTAGTTCATTCATGCTATGCCCTCGCTTTGTAATTCTTGATATATAACTGTTGGGCTTGATGTTCCATCTTTTGGAAAGCTTCAACTTCCTTGATAGATACTTTGTTATCTAAAAAATCAATAATAAACTGTAATAGATTTGGATTGTTAACCTTTAAATCAGCCATAAAATCATCAATTTCTACTTGAGTCATTTTCATTACATCTGGAATTTTCATCTGACTTGTACCCCAATTCTTCAAAATTCTCACAATTAAGGAGATAAACTGCAATCCCGTCCAACTCTCTATAGAGTTGTTCCATCTGGTCACGAATAACGCCTAACCCCTCTGTCATCTGTACAGATAAGATATCAGTATCTACTCCGTTATTTTTCACTATTATCAGCGAATTGCTCAACTGTCTAACTAATTCAATTCTGGGAAGCACATCTCCAAGTCTGCCCCCTTGCTCTTGAATTTTCTTTATGTTTAATGTCATATTGTTTTCCTGTGCCTTTTTCCTGCTTTTTCCTATACCAGATTACCACCACTCCAAACGCTGGGCGATTGCCCCTAGTTGGCGAACGCTTGTAGTGATGTTTCGTGGGTAATCACCCTCATTTTTGCTAAACAAGTGCTTAGAATCTCCGTGTCAGCACTTGATTTCAAAACCTTATCTAATTGCTTGCCTGCTCTTCGGTTTTTCTTTAGGTATTTGATAGAATAGATATTTTTTGCTATAATCAAAGCATAGAAAAAATTTCTATATCCTTAATCTTGTCGCTTGCTCTCCTCGGTCAAAATTTGAGCAAGTGATTTTTTTATTTTCTTTTTTGCATGACTACTACCTGACTGTGGTTTATAAAGCAAGTCTTTACTTTCGATAAGATCCAGAATCCAGCTGAACCCCTGCTCCACCGTTTCAAGAAATGCGCCAAGGTCTTCACTGTCCAAATCCTCGTAGTTCATACAAAGATATTCGGCTAGTTGTCTGTCTTTCTCAACTAGCTTTTTAAAATCCTTGGAATACTTAGGAATTTCTAACCCTTTGGCATTTGTAACTGTCTTAAATTCATTTTCCATTTTCTATACTCCTATACTTTAAAAATTAATTCCTTAATTTCTGAATATCCCCTATTCAAGTTAATCATCGCTATTGCCATATCTTCCAAACGCTGATAGTTTGTCAGTTCATCACTGGTTAAACTGTCAATACCATTTCCACTTTCTCGCTCTTGCATGAGTTGAGACTTGTTTTTCCCTGTAGCTCCCTTTAGCAGTAAGTTTGTAAGTGTACTATAGGCATGCTTGGGCGCTTTCTCCCATGTTTGAATAGCTTCAGTTAAACTTTTACGCTTTGGCTTTTCCAGTTCTCTTTGAAGGTAGCGTTTAGAAAGCTCCTCTCGCATTTCAAAGAATGCTTTGACTAGGTTCTTCTTAAACTCCTTTACGGGTTCTGTATTTCGTAAGTAAGTGATCAGCAATGTCGCTTGTTGCTCGTTCAAAATATAATCCCGTACATTTTGCCCACTCTCTGAAGGTGAAATTTTAAATTGCACCTTTCCGAAGCTTTCAAAGTCCTCTCGGTGCTTATTCAGCAAAATCTTCAAATGTCTGTGCTTAATTTCAGCGCATTCTGCAACGATACTGCTCAGTGTATACGGCTCTTTCTTGCCGTCCATATAAACCAATTCCATTGGTTCGCTCCTTTCTTCTTGTCACTCGTGCTTGCCACCTAAAACAGTACCAAAGTAAATCATTGAGGTAGGGAAAATTTAGGAGAGAATAAACCCCTACAAACCCTTGATACTGCTATAGGTAGCAAGCAAATTACACTAGCGAATATTTAGCTAGATTCGTTTATCAATCCCCAGTGGTAAAGCACCACATGAGAAATCTGTATATGTAGAGTAGTATTGCGATTAGATCACCCCTTTTGTTCTTCTATGGGAACGTTTTTATCAAAAAAAATTCCTAATTCATTAACACCATAACCTAAAATATTGCCAAATTCAGCAAGTTCATCAGCTCCAAATGGTACTATCCCATTTTCTCTTTTTGCATATGGCGTACGGGATCTCCATCCCATTTTCTCAGCCACCACGTCCTGAGTGTACCCTTTGGCAATACGTTCAGCTTTTATACGTCTCAAATTTAGTTCCATTATTATCTTCCTTTCTATTAAAATTCAAAATACGTTCCCGAAAGAGAACAAAGTTATTGTAACTCTTTTGTTCCCGTTTGTCAACACAAAGATGCATTTTTTTAACAAAAAATATTTTTTAATGTTCTTCTTGTCCTTTTCTGGGAACGATGATATAATTAAAAAATATAGAAGGGGGGATACAAATGCGTTCTAATGATGAAATTATAGATATTATTATCTCCGAAAAAGAAAAAAAAGGATTCTCTCTTAGTGAATTAGCCCGTAGAACTGATATAGCAAAATCTGCTATGTCTAGATACTTAAATAAAACCAGAATGTTTCCGCTAAATAGGGCTCAAGATTTTGCTAATGCTTTAGATATATCGGTTGACTATCTTTTAGGATATAACGAAGAACAAATGAATGAGCAATTAAATAATTTGATTACAGACCTTGAAGAAAAATTAACACAATACCGCGAGCAATACGATGTAATGAAAGAAATACTATCTGAAAGGTTACAATACTTAGATCAAGTTCTTCATGAAGATGAAATCCATAGAGGAAAAGCTATAACTACTTTACACACTATCAAAGCACTTGTAGATAGCAGTGAAGAAATGTTTGAGCTTATTTTATCTATTAAGGAAAATCACTTTAAATCTGAAAAACTAAGATTGATAATCGAAACTATCAATCAAACGAACGAACTTATAGAAAAAAACAAAAACAATGAATCCCCTCAAAAACTAGACCCCTCAGATAAACAATAGTAACTCTATTCCAAAGGTTCATTGTGCAAAAGATAGGGTATCAAAATCTTTTATCAGAAAACATCAGAATATAGGAATCCACTTATGAAAAAATTACTAAGTACATCAGCTATTTTACTTTCTGCTACCGTTCTAGTAGCTTGCTCTAACAATCAATCAGCTACCAAAGATAGCTCGGAGCAACCAAAAACGGAGCAAAAAAACACTACTTCAACAAACGTTAAAACCAAAGTAGATAACAGTAAATACGACAATCTAATTTCTGAAATCAAATCAAAATTAGATCCTGAATCAACTGGAGCAATAAGCGTTAAAATTCAAAATAACGTAATCGATTCAGATTCATCCGAACCACATGATACAATCATGATTTTGCTAACTGGAACGGCTAAAGATAACGCAAAAGAGACTATGGCCGCAATCAATTCAAATTCTGCTACAACTAATCAGCAAAATGCAATTACCGTATTTCGGATGTCTATATCTGAGTTTGCTAAAAAACTACCAGACGACAATACTACTCTTTCCCTTGGATATGAAAAATCCGCTGATCAATACGACTTAATCGCAAAATCTTCAAAACAAAAAGATTTTATCCCTGTTGGCTAAATCATCGTCAATTAAAAACTCCCCCATATTCGCCAATAGAACCCCTATTTCTAAGGTCTATTGTGCAAAAATTGGAAAAATTAAAAAACACACACCACATAAAAGTCCATATAAAACCCATATTCGCCTTGTTTCCTACTCTGGTATAATTTATCGTCTGACTTCTTCAAAGAATCACTGGACTATGAAATAACACAGAAGGGACAGTTTTAGTACTGGACTACTTTTTACAAAAAATAAATTAGAACACCTACTAACGAACTCATGATACAAACTAAGTATCTGAAATTTGTTGGTAGGCCTTAAGAGGATATTATGTCAAAGAAATTATCTAAAAAAGAAGCGTTGAACTTTAAAAATGAAATGCTAGCCCAATTTGATGACTATCTAACCGGATTGATTGAAGGAGAACAAAAAGCTAAAGCGGAAAAAATTTCTTATTGGATTTTAGATTGGATGACATATTTGGAGAGAGAAGAAAACTTTTCTCCTAACAAAATGCTAAAATACAAGCGCGGAAGTATTGTAAAAGTTCACTTAGGATTTAACGTCGGCAGTGAAGAGGGAGGATTACATTACGCCATTGTAATAGACGCAAACAATGACCTTAAAAATCCTGTTTTTACCGTTATCCCTCTCACGTCAGTTAAGCCGCATACTGATATAAAAAAACTTGGCAAAAACCAACTTTTTATAGGTGGTGAGATTTATGAGAAACTAACTCAAAAGCTCAATAAACTCCTTGAAAAATTAAGCAGTGTTCAATTGCCAGAAGCTACAGAAGCCGAATTAGGTGAATTTCAAGAAGAACTCGCTTACGCAAAACGAATTAAGGCGGAGATTGATAGAATGAAAACTGGAAGCATTGCTCTGATTGGTCAAATTACTACCATTAGCAAGTTACGCGTTTTTGATCCAAGAAATAAATTCGGAGTTCTTAAAGGAATTCGTGTTTCGGATGATATTCTTGATAAGATTGACGAGCATCTTCAAAATAATTTTTTCAAAAAAACAAAATAATATTTGACATTTTAAAAAAACAGGCTTATAATAATAGTACATAGCTCCTTGCGAGCATTAAGAAGACGTTATCCCCTTGCGGATACGAGAGCCTGTTCAAAGAACGGGCTCTTTTTGTAAATAAAAATAATGTTCCAAAACGCAATATAAGCCTGTTTAAGAGTCTTGTTTCCTATTCTGGTACAATTTACCGTCTGACTGTTTAAAATCGAAAATAGGGGCATTTTCGTAGCTCCTCGCATGGTATAAACTCCAAAACCTTTTCTAATTGCTTGCCTGCTGATGGAAAAGGAGTTAAACCCATGAAAATTACACAACACACGAAAAAAGACGGATCAGCAGTCTACCGCTCCAGTATCTATCTTGGCATTGATTCTGTAACTGGTAAGAAGATCAAGACTACCATATCAGCACGAACAAAGAAAGAACTCAGAAACAAGGTCACCCAGGCTAAGGTAGAATTTGAGAAAAACGGTTCTACACGGAAACAACGCTCACATATAACAACCTATAACGAACTTGCGGACTTGTTTTGGAAAACCTACCAGCATACCGTAAAGACTAACACGCAGATAAAGATAAAAGGCTGCTTAAATAATTACCTCTTGCCCTCATTTGGTACTTACAAACTAGATAAACTTACACCTGTCATTATCCAAACTCAGGTAAATAAATGGGCGGATGAGTACAATCAGGACGGAACGGGGTATAAAGAATACAATCATCTTCACGCCTTAAATAAACGTATTCTACAGTATGGAGTTTCTATCCAGGCATTAAACAATAACCCTGCTCGTGACGTTGTCATTCCTAGAAAGATAACAAGAGATAAACAAGAAATTAAATACTTTCAAGATCAGGAACTTAAAAACTTCCTCTCCTATCTCGATAACCTGGAGAATACCTTTATCAATTTCTATGATACTGTGCTTTATAAAACGCTCCTAGCTACTGGGCTGCGCATCCGTGAATGTCTTGCCCTGGAATGGTCTGATATTGACCTGCAGAACGGAACGATCGATATTAACAAAACACTCAACATTTTAAACCAGATAAACAGTCCTAAGACAAAATCAAGCTATAGAGTTCTAGATATCGGTCATAAAACAGTACTCATGCTTCGTCTCTACCGAGCAAGACAAGCAGAAAACGGTAGAAACATTGGCTTAACCTATGAGAAAGTATTCTCTGATAGCTTTGACAACTATGTCAATACTCGAAAGGTTGATTATCGCCTACATAAGCACTTAAAAAACGCTAACTGTACTGATTTAGGCTTTCATGCTTTCCGCCACACTCACGCTAGTATCTTGCTTAATGCTGGCCTGCCATACAAGGAAATACAGACACGGCTTGGCCATGCAAAAATATCTGTAACTATGGATACTTACAGCCATTTATCAAAAGAGAACCAAAAAAGAGCAGTCTCATTCTTTGAAACTGCCCTCGAAAAAATAAAAAGTTCTTAAAAAAGTCCACAAAATAAAAAAAGCGATACATAAAACCCTTATGTATCAACGATTATAGAATGATTTCGGTATAATTGACTATTATACCGAAATTTTCTCATTTTTAAAAGAAAAAGGGCGCTGGTAAAGGATAATCTTCACCAACTCCCTATTTTTCTAATTATCTAAGCCTAATTCTGCCAAGATTTGACGTTTGTAGGCAATCTTTTGGACTTCCTTGTCCTCGTCCTCAGACCAAGCTAGTTTAATTTCTGAAACAATCTGTCCAGGCCGATTTTTCAAGATATAGATGCGGTCGCTGAGATTGAGGGCCTCCTCGATACTATGCGTGATAATCAAGGTTGTTAGCTGCAACTGCTTGTGAATCTCCAGGTACCAAGCGTGGAGTTCCATCTTAGTCATCTCATCCAAGGCACTGAAGGCCTCATCCAAGAGAAAGAGCTTGTGACCGAAAAGGTAGGTCCTGAGCAAGGCTACACGCTGGCGCATTCCTCCACTGAGTTCATGAGGGTATTTATCTCTTACAGCTGTCAGCTGGAAGGTCGCAAGGATTTCATCCGCGCGAGCAATGGCTTCCGCCTTATCCACTTTTTGAATCAAGAGGGGCAGAATAATATTGCCCAGCACCGTCTTGTGCTCCAAGAGCAGGTCCTTTTGCAACATATAACTCACGCGCCCCTTGGGATTTTCTTCACCATCAAGGACAATTCTCCCTGACTGAACTTCTAAAATCCCCGCAATTAAGTTGAAAAGCGTAGTCTTACCAACACCACTTGGGCCTAGGATAGAAACCACTTCACCTGAAGTCACCTGCAGGTTGATATTCTCTAAAATCCTATCTTGTCCATAGGCATAACTGACGTGTTCTAGTCTAATCTCTGTCATTATTTCACAAATTCGTTGGTGAAGCCTTTGTCTGTCAAGTCTTCTTTAAGGATACCATTTTCTTTATCCCATTTGTAGAAGGCATTCCAGCGAGCTGCATCAAATTGCCCCCATTTTTCCTTGTCGCTTGCGTATTCTTTTGACAAGTATTTTTGAGATTCGATGACAAAGTCACGTTTTTCCTTGAGTTCAGGTGCATTTTTGATGAGGATATCAGCTGCTTCTTCTGGATGCTCCATAGCATATTGGTAGCCTTTTTTGATGGCTTGGATGACTTTACGAGCTTCTTCTTTATTGTTTTTCAGATAGTCGTTGTTTGCGATGATAACTGGTGAGTAGTAGTCAAATTCTTTAACGTAGTCTTTCAAGTACATGAAATTAGCATCTACACCTTGAGATTTTGCAAGGATACCATCCCAACCGTAGTAGATCCAAGCAGTATCAAAAACGCCATTGGCAATCGGTGTGATCGAGTTTGAATCGTTGTTTGGTACTTTTTCGACTTTCTCAAAGTCCCCACCTTGTGATTCTACCAAGGTTTTCAACATAGCAAGTTCAGTTGGGTCATTCCAAGTTCCGTATTTCTTACCAACCAAGTCTTTTGGACTGCTTACATTGTCAGATTTACGAGAAATGATTCCTGATGTATTGTGTTCTACGATAGCTGCAACGGCAGTAATTCCTGCCCCTTTTTCCAATTTTTTAGCCATATAGTCTTGGAAATAGACTGCAAATGGTGCCTTACCGTTAATAACCAAGTCAGAAGAACTTTCTTCTGGTGGCAATTTCAAATCAACATCCACACCAGCTTCCTTGAAGTAGCCTTTTTCCTTAGCCACATAAAGCCCTGTGTGGTTGGTATTTGGTGTCCAGTCTAGGATAAAGTCAATCTTCTTAAGTTCTGCTTCTTTGTTGTCCTTGGAAGCAGTTCCTTGACCACAGGCCACAAGCACAACAGCTACAAGAGCTGTTACAAGCGTTAAAAACACTTTCCATGTTTTTTTCATTTTGATTTCCTCTTTTCTTTTTGAAACATTCTAATTCTACGAACGTTTCCATTTAATAACATATTTCTCGCTGATATCGACCAACTTCATACCCAGAAGGCTGATAATCGATACCAGAATAATAATAGCAAACATGGTATCATACTGAAACAGTTTCTTGGACTGAATCATGTAGACACCTAGTCCTTCAAAGCCTCCCAACCACTCAGATACTACTGTTGTGATAAAAGCGTAGGAGACACTGACTCTCAGACCTGCATAAAAGTAAGGCAGGCTGACTGGGATTTTAAAATGCCACAGGATTTGCCAAGGTTTGGCCCGCATCAGACTAAACAAGGTCAGCATATCCTTGTCACAATGCCTAAAACCGTCCAAAATGCTGACGATGATGGGGAAGGTTGTCGTTAAGATAATCAAGACAATCTTGGGTAAAATCCCATAACCGAGCCACAAGACCAGGATAGGAGCTATGGCAATAGTCGGAATGGTCTGAACAACCACCATCATAGGATAAATCAGGTCATTGAGCCAAGTCAAACTATCCATGAGAACAGCCATGAGACAGGCAATCAAGACTCCCAAAATTAGACCCAATAAAGCCACTCTCAAGGTCGCCCAGCTATGGTGCCAGAGAAATTCTCTATCACGAACAAAGGCCTGGAGAATTTCAAGAGGTGTCGGCAGGATAAACTTGGGGAGAAGTTTAAGAAAACCTGCTAGCTGCCAGATTGACAAGACCCCTAGAAAGCCCAATAGACTAATGTGTCGTCTCAGTATACTTTTCAAGTTTCTCATCAATACTTAAAATCTCTCCTACATTTATTTTGACATTTGCAAAGACATTATCTGCCTCCTGCCCTGCCACTTCCAGCGCTTCTTTGAGAATGCGCATGAGCTCATCAAACTCCCCTTCCAAGACCGTTTCAAATGGTGTCACTACCATGGTCACTTCTTGAGCTTGCAGATAAGCAATGACCTGATCAATAACAGCAATCCGATCAATCCCCTGTGATAGGGGTGAAACTTGCAAGGCAATGCTTGCTTTCATAAAAACCTCCTCTTCTCGTTTTCCTCTTTATAAAAAGAAAAACCTTTACCATATATGGAAAAGGTGCAGAATTAGACTAAGTATCGTTCCCTACGCTAGCATTACCCAGATCAGGTGCGGTCGAAGCTTAACGCTTCCTCTCAGACTGTACACAGACTCCCATATATTATATGGACATATGATAGCGCAAAACAAAAAAAATGTCAAGGAAACTGCTTACAGAAAAACATGAAAAAGAGTTTGAAAACAAGTGCTTCAAACTCTACATAACTTTTTTATTTAGCCTCGTACCAGGTTGCCCCTTCATTTTCATCTGCGATGAGGGGAACACTGAGTTGAATGGCTTCTTCCATGGTTTGTTTGACCAATTTTTTCATCTCTGCCAATTCAGATTTAGGAACTTCAAGTACGATTTCATCGTGCACTTGTAACAGCATCTTAGTCTGATAACTACCTGCAACCAAGGCTTTATCCAGCTGAATCATGGCAATCTTGAGAATATCTGCTGCCGAACCCTGAATAGGAGAGTTGATAGCTGTCCGCTCCGCAAAACCACGAATATTAAAGTTGCGCGAATTGATATCTGGCAACTCACGACGACGCTTGAAGAGGGTCTCTACATAGCCCTTATCACGCGCCTCACGCACCACTTCATCCATGTAGTTTTTAATACCTGGGAAGCGTTCAAAGTAGGTATCAATATAGGCTTTGGCTTCCTTACGACTAATACCCAGATTATTAGACAAGCCAAAGTCTGAAATTCCATAAACCACCCCAAAGTTAACTGCCTTGGCATTGCGACGGTCGTTTGCAGTCACATCCTCAGGACGTTCAATGCCAAAGACCCGCATGGCTGTCGAAGTATGGATATCTGCCCCCTCTTGGAAGGCATTAATCAAGTGCTCATCCTTAGAGATATGCGCCAAAACGCGCAATTCAATCTGTGAATAATCCGAACTGAGCAACACACTATCCTCCCACTCGGGTACAAAAGCCTTCCGAATGAGACGCCCCTGCTCCAAACGCACAGGAATATTTTGCAAGTTTGGATCCACACTAGACAAACGCCCAGTCTGGGTCAAATCCTGCACATAGCGAGTATGAATCTTTCCATCAGCTAAAATCCAATCCTGCAAGCCAATCACATAAGTGGACTGAATCTTAGCAATCTGACGATAGTCTAGGATTTTCTTAACAATCGGAGCAATAGGAGCCAGGCGCTCCAAGACATCCACCGCTGTCGAGTATCCAGTCTTAGTTTTCTTAGTGTATTCTAGAGGTAGCCCCAATTTTTCAAAGAGAAGCATGCCCAACTGCTTAGGCGAGTTGATATTAAACTCCTCACCAGCCAGTTCGTAAATCTCCTGAGTCAGTTTTTCAATAACAAGCTCATTTTCAGCCTGCATCTCAAGCAAGGTCTCTTTCTTGACCGTAATCCCAGCAATTTCCATCTTGGTAAGGACAAAAGCCAGAGGTTGCTCCATATCATAAAGAAGCTCTAATTGCCCATTTTCGCTGAGTTTTTCAAGTAAAACAGGTTCTGTTTCGACCAAAACAGCAAGCTTACGAGCTAAATGCTCCAAGAATTTCTCACGTTCAGGAATGGCCTTCTTGACACCCTTACCATAGAAAGTCTCATCATCAACCAAGTAAGTCTGACCATAGAGACTCGCGATGGTCGCAATTTCATTGTCCTCCACAGTCGAAAGGAGGTATTTAGCCAAACGGCTATCAAAAGCAGGCGCCTGTAAATCCACACCCAAACGATTCAAGAGAACTTTGGCCTTCTTAAAGTCATAAACTCTCAGAGGTGTTTTTTCTAGAAAATCCTTGAAAATAGGCTCTTGCAAAAGCTCAAGTTTATCTGTAGCGTAAAGTTTATCCCCACAAGACCAAGCAAAACCAACCAAATCATCCGTATGGTAATTCTCACCAAAAAGCTCAAAATGGAAGATAGACTCTTCACTCAGCATATCTTGACTGATTTGGTCAACGATAGTAAAGTTCAAACTCTCAGCCACATCAGCTGACGACACATTTAAAGCCTGCTTGAGCTGTTTGAAGCCCATCTCATCGTAGAATTTCCCAAGATTTTCCACATCTGGACCACTATAGACCAAATCCTTCAAACCAATCTCAATCGGTGCCTTGGTATCAATGGTCGCCAGTGTTTTTGACAAAAAGGCCTGTTCCTTATCATTGATGAGATTTTCCTTCATCTTAGAAACCTTCATCCCATCGATATTCTCATAAATCCCCTCGAGTGAGCCATGCTCCAGCAAGAGCTTGATACCCGTCTTTTCACCAATTTTGGTTACTCCAGGGATATTATCCGACTTATCACCCATGAGCGCCTTGAGATCGATAAACTGAGTCGGTGTAATGCCCATCTTTTCCATAAGATATTCTGGCGTAAAGGCCTCAAACTCAGCCACACCTTTCTTGGAAATTTCCACCACCGTATGCTCATCCGTCAGCTGAATCAAATCCTTGTCCCCACTGACAATGGTAATATCAAAACCATCCTGCTCAGCTAGTTTATCCAGCGTCCCAATGATGTCATCCGCCTCATACTGAGCCAACTCATAGTGACGAATCCCCATATGATCCAGTAACTCACGAATGAAAGGAAATTGCTCACGAAACTCATCAGGAGTCTTAGCCCGACCACCCTTATAGTCCGCATACATTTCTGTACGGAAGGTTGTCTTCCCCGCATCAAAAGCCACCAAAATATGACTAGGCTCAATCCTCTCCAACAAATGGCTCAACATCAACTGAAAACCATAAATCGCATTGGTATGCAAACCAGCCGCATTCTTAAAACGGTCCAACTGCTGATAGAGCGCAAAAAACGCCCGAAAGGCCACAGAAGACCCATCAATCAATAATAATTTTTTCTTATCCATACACCCATTATAAAGGAAAGCACCAAAAAATACCATTGGGAAGAGTTCCCTGAGAGAAACTAAGATAATAGTAAAAAGAGAAGGAAGTTTCGGAACTTTGAAAACTTCAAAAAACGGATTTTTATCGCTCTGAATATCAAAAAAGAAAGGACAAATTTCGTCCTTTCTCGATCTTAGCTTTTATTCAACCCACTACAGTTGACAAAGAGCCGAAGTTACTCCCTCTCTATCAAACTACGAAATGAATTAGTTTTTACGTTTCACAAATGGAATGGCACCAAGGAACAATCCAAGGAATCCTAATGATGCAACTGCAACATTATCTTTACCACCAGTATTTGGAAGTTCTTTTTTATCTTCTGTTTTTACTGCTGGCGCTTGATAGGTATTATCCTTGTTAGTACCTGCTGTTGTAAGAGTATATTGTGGAACTTCGTTAATTGCTGCTTCTACACTATTAACGCCTCCTGTATATTCTGGAGCTACCTCAGCTACAGGAGGTAATAATGCTTCTCCGTTTTCATTCACAGGTGTATTAGTTGCAAGAGTTCCAGTGAATTCTGGAGCTACCTCAGCTACAGGAGGCAATAATGCTTCTCCATTTTCATTCACAGGTGTATTGGTTGCAAGAGTTCCAGTGAATTCAGGGGCTACCTCAGCTACAGGAGCATCAGCCGCATTAACTCCTCCACTATATTCAGGAGCATCAGCTACAGTAGGAGGTGTTGCATCATTTACCCCACCATTGAAATCAGAGCCATTATCCCCAGCAGGAGAGTCGCTCGGATTCACACCACCGTTGAATTCAGGAGCGTTAGGAGCACTTGGAACTTCGTCAGGTTGTTTAGCATCGTCAGAAGGTGCATCACTAGGATTTACACCACCACTGAAGTCTTTCGATTCTTCACCCTTAGGAACTTCTTTTAAGTTTTCGATGTAACCTAAAGTTGCGTTGTAATTCTCAGTTAGTTTGGCAATTGCATCGTCATCCTCTTGAACTGCTTCGTTAACTTCATCAAAATCGGCTTTTGCTTCATCAGCAGCTACTTTAGCAGAAGCAACTGAAGCCTCTAATTTAGTTACAGCATCTTGCAATCCATCTTGGATAGCCTGATCCGCATTGTTTTTCTTAGCAATTTCAAGAGCAGTTTTAGCTTTTTCTAAAGTTTCCTTTTGTTTCTCTAATGTAGCATTTTTCTCTTCTACTACCTTAGCTTTTTCAGCAGCGTCAGCCTTATCTTCTTCAGCTTCTTTCGTTAATTTTTCAATTTTTTCAGCTAAATCATCAGCAATGTCTGTAAGTTTTTTAACAATTGGTTTAGAAGCTTCTTTTTTAGCTACTTCTTCAATTTTTTTAGTTTCGTCAGCAGTTAATTCTTTAGTTTTATAAGCTTCAGGAGCTTTATCTTTTGTGTTGCCATCGTTGACGAATTCATCTACAGCTTGAGTAGCTGTAAGAACTCCATCTTCAATCGCTTTTAATAAGGCTTCTTTACCGATTTCAGCTTTTGCTTCTTCGATAGCTTTCGCTTTATCTTCAGGCTTGATGCTATCATCCTTGTTGATTTTATCTTCAGCTTTTTTTTCAAGTTGCTCTAAAGCACCTTTCAAAGCTTCTAAGTTAGCTGCTTCTTCTTTTTTAGCGTCTTCTTCTTTTTTAACTTCTTCTTCAACTTTAGCTTTTGCTTTAGCTGCTTCTTCTTTAGCCTTAGCTAATTCAGCTTCTGCATCAGTTTTAGCTTTATCTGCTTCTTCTTTTGCTTTTTCTGCAGCTTTTACATCTTCAGCTTCTTTTGTAGCTTTAGTCGTAGCTTCTTCTACTTTTTTAGCTTCTTCAGCAACTTTCTTCTCTAATTCAGCAACTTTAGCATCAGCCTCTGCTTTAGCTTTAGCAGCTTTTTCAGCTTCGGTTGGTTCAGCTTCTTCCTCTGGAGTTTCTTCTGCTGGTTTAGCTGGTTCTGCAGCTTCTTTTGCTTCTGCTTTTTTTACTTCTTCAAGAAGATTATCACGTTTTTCAGTTAAATCTTGAATTTCAGCTGTAGCAGCTTGAACTTTTTCAGCAGCTTCATCAAATTCAGATTTGGCAGTATCGCGTTCTTTTTCAATCGCATTTACAGCTTTTTCTAACGGTGCTGTGATATCTTCAGCAAAGCCATTATCTTTAGCAGATTTAAGAGCTTCTTTTGCTTCTTTTAAAGTATCTTCCTGTTTTTTGAGTGTTTCAGCTTTCTTTTCAGCATCGGCTTTTAATTTCTCAGCATCATCCGTTAAGTTTTCAATTGTTTCAGTTAAATCATCAGCTTTATCTTGCAATTTTTCTGATTCAGGACGAGCAGCATCCGCTGCTTCACCTTCTTCAATTCCCGCTTGCACCTCTTCAGGAAGCTTGTCCTTAGATACAGGAGTTTCTGTTTTAATTGTTGGATTAGTATCTTGTGCTTTTTCAGCATCATCTGCTAACTCAGCAAGAATATCAGAAGCATTTAATTCACCAGACTCAACAGCCTTTAATAATTCTTCTTTTGCTTTTTTGTCAAGCAATTGGTTATCAGGAATTTGTTTCAAAGCTTCAGTTAAAGCTTCTTTAGCTTCGGCTTCTTCTTTTGCAGCAGCTTCTTCTTTTGCGGCTTCTTCTTTTGCTTTAGAGTCAGCTTTAGCAGCTTCTTCTTTTGCTTTAGCTAATTCATCGTCAGCTGTTTTCTTAGCTTCTTCAGCTTTAGTTTTTGCAGCATCAGCCTCAGCAGATTCTTTTTTCTCTGTTTCAAGTTTAGTAGCTGCATCAGTTGCTGTAGTAGTTGTTCTATGTACTTTAGATTGAGCTTCATCAACTTTAGCGTTAGCTTCTTTTTCAGCTTCCTTGACTTTTTCAACCTCAGTTTTTGGTGTTTCAGCCGCAGGTGTAGGCTTAGTTTCTCCAGTAGGTTGAGCAGCTGTAGGTTTGTCATCAGCTTTCACAACTGACGGTTGAGATGCAACAAATGTAGCACCTAAAACAGCCACACTAGCCAAACTGGTTAAAATCATTTTCTTTTTGTTCATCTTGTGTACCTCTTTTTGAGTGAAATCAAGAGATATGTTATATTATATATAATTTATTATTAATATGTTGTATTTCAAGGCTATAAAAAACTTCAAGAAAGTAACGCATGTTTTACTAGCTTTCTTTTTTCTTTCTTTTCATCACTTTCATTTTCTATAGTAAATTATAGTTTCGAATCCAATTCAGATATCTTAACTCTTCATAAAAACTCTAGTTTAAACAAAAAAACAGGAGATTTCTCTCCTGTTCAGATTCAATTACTTAAAATTAAACCCACTCACCGTTATGATTTACAGTATAACCATCCACCGTCGTATTAACAGCTAAGGCGCCTGAAGAGTAAGAATAATACCACTTACCAGATACTTGGTACCAGCCCGTTTTCATTGCACCTGAACTATCCAAATAATACCACAGACCATTTTCCTTTAACCATCCTGTCTGCATTTCACCAGATGATTTCAAATAATACCAGCTAGAACCATCTTTCAGCCAGCCTGTTGATTTAGACCCATTTGATTTGAAATGATACCAACTACCATTTATTTTCTTCCAACCGACAGTTGAACTGTTATTGGATCCATAGTTAGAGCTATTTCCTGATTGATTCTGATAATTCTGTGAAGAAGTCACTCCCTCTAGCTGGATATAGCGACGACTTCCGTTATAAGCCGTATAACTCAACCACTTGTATCCATCTTTTTCGAGAATTTGATCATAATGAACATTCTCCCCAGGATAATAATAATCAATCACAGTTGCGCTAGCTAGAGGTTGATTTTTGATAGCAGCCTTAGTCTTAAAATAATGTGTTCCTCCTGTTGAAACTGAAGATTGACTATTCCCAACACTACCACCAGATAAATCTTTAAAATGAATAAACCCCGTCATAGTATTTGCCTTCACGATGCGCTTGTTGTAAGATTCCCTTATTCCATAATTGTATTCTTCAATCTCAATCTCATCTCCTATTACATTTGACACCCAAGCAACATGACCATAAGTTCCTGCAGTTGACCAAGCAATAGAGCCAATCGTTGGTGTATTATCGACACGATAACCTTCACGACGAGCACGATAGCCCCATTCATTCGCATTCCCATAAGCAGCCGGAATCTCAAAACCATTGACATTACTCAAACGAAAGGCTGCAAAAGAAGTACACTGACGAGAATACATGCGCCACTTATCAATCTCCTGGCTCCCATTTTTATAATGAGCAGGATAATCATCCCCACGCGCAATCGATCCATTTCCTCCGGAATAGGCATATACACTATTACCCGCTGCTAACATCAATCCTACTACTAAAAAGGGAACAACCTTTTTAGCTGATTTTCTGAAAGAAAATCTTGTCTCTGCTACTTTAAATGGTGAAATTTTCATTCTTCCTCCTTGAAAAATAATATAAATCGAAGATTACCTTCACTTAAACTATTCGGAGAAAAAAAGAAAAAGTGAGAAAATTTCTCACTTTAGTCAAGATAATGAATCAAATTCTTTTCTGTAAGGATATCTGAGTAAGTAAAGGATTCAACGTAAACATTAGCTTGTTTATCTCCTTCAACGTTTCCAAATTCAACGATAAATAGGGATGGATAAACCTCAATTAGCTTACCCAATCTATTTTTTTGGCGCTTACGACCATTCTCCAAAGTCATTTCTACGACTTGACCCTCATGTGCCTTGATTTCTTCTTTGATTTTTTTCATCTTGGCTACATCTGTAAATGCATCTGACATCTTATGCCTCCCTCTTTGAGATACTTGAAAATTTATTGTATTCTTTTTGGAAAATTAATTCCACCGTTCCACGAGCTCCACTACGGTTTTTCTCGATAATAACTTCTACCTTATTATTCGGCATTCCTTCCTCTTCTTCACCACCACGCTCATAGTAATCGTCGCGATAAAGAAAGGCTACAATATCAGCGTCCTGCTCAATAGACCCAGATTCACGAATATCAGACAAGACCGGTCTCTTATCCTGACGTTGTTCTACACCACGAGAAAGCTGACTTAGAGCGATTACTGGAACCTTCAGTTCCTTAGCTAAAATTTTCAACTGACGTGAAATTTCTGAAACCTCTTGTTGACGATTTTCCCGACCAGTTCCCGTGATAAGCTGCAAATAGTCTATTAAAATCAAGCCAAGATTTCCAGTTTCTTGAGCCAGTTTACGAGAACGAGAACGAATCTCTGTAATCCGAATCCCTGGCGTATCATCGATATAGATACTTGCATTAGCTAGATTTCCTTGAGCAATGGTATATTTTTGCCACTCCTCATCAGTCAATTGACCCGTACGGATAGAATGCGATTCTACCAAACCTTCTGCCGCTAACATACGGTCCACTAGACTTTCCGCACCCATTTCCAGTGAAAAAATAGCAACTGTTTTGTCCAACTTAGTCCCAATATTCTGAGCAATATTCAAGGCAAAGGCTGTCTTACCAACAGCTGGACGGGCTGCTAGGATAATCAACTCCTCCTCATGAAGTCCAGTCGTCATATGATCCAAGTCACGATAGCCTGTCGCAATACCTGTAATATCGGTCGTTTGTTGCGAGCGAGCTTCCAGATTTCCGAAGTTGATATTCAACACATCTCGAATGTTCTTAAATCCACTTCGATTTGCATTTTCGCTGACATCAATCAGGCCTTTTTCTGCCTGAGCAATGATTTCATCAGCTGGTTGCGAAGCCTCGTAAGCTTGATTGACAGACTCTGTCAACTTGGAGATTAATCGACGTAGCATGGCCTTCTCTGCAACAATCTTAGCATAATACTCCGCATTAGCAGAAGTTGGCACAGAATTGACAATCTCAACCAAGTAAGACAGGCCACCAATATTCTGTAAATCACCTTGATTATCAAGAATGGTACGAACCGTTGTTGCATCTATAGCATCGCCACGATCGGATAAGTCGACCATAGCTTGGAAAATCAAACGATGGGCATACTTAAAAAAGTCCCTAGACTCAATATATTCTCGCACAAAAACAAGCTTACTCTCGTCAATAAAGATAGCCCCTAAAACGGATTGCTCAGCTAAGATATCTTGAGGTTGTACTCGTAACTCTTCTACTTCTGCCATCAGACTTCCCTTCCTTTTACAATCTTGTCAAGAAAGTGTAAATTTACCCTTCTTTCACACGAAGATTGATTACACTTGTAATATCTTGATAGATTTTCACTGGTACATCAATCAAACCAACTGCTCGAATCGGAGCTTGTACTTGGATATGACGTTTATCAATCTTAATTCCAAATTGCTTTTGCAATTCTTCTGCAATTTTCTTATTGGTAATGGAACCAAAGGTACGACCATCTGGACCAACTTTTTCAACAAATTCTACAATAGTTTCCTCTGCTTCTAGTTGAGCTTTAATTGCTTTTGCTTCTGCAATCATCTCAGCATGAGCTTTTTCTTCAGATTTTTGTTTACCACGAAGTTCACCTACAGCTTGAGCAGTCGCTTCTTTGGCTAGACTCTTTTTGATAAGAAAGTTTTGCGCATACCCTGTTGGTACTTCCTTAATTTCGCCTTTTTTACCTTTTCCTTTAACATCTGCTAAAAAGATTACTTTCATTCTTCTTTCTCCTTTTCCTTTATTTCATTTAATACAATTTCTGTCAGTTTTTCCCCTGCTTCTGACAAGGTTGAATCCTTAATTTGAGCTGCTGCCAAATTAAAGTGGCCTCCACCTCCCAGCTCTTCCATAATCCGTTGTACATTCAGCTTACTACGACTGCGAGCTGAGATAGAGATAAATCCTTGTGTATTCTTCGCAAGAACAAAACTCGCTTCAATACCTGACATAGCTAACATGGCATCTGCTGCCTTACTAATAACAACTGTATCATAGCATTTCGAGTCCTTAGCCTCTGCTATTAGTACATCTGAACCTAATTTACGCCCCTGTAAAATCAGTTCATTGACCTCACGATATTCTTCAAAATCTGTCGCAGCAATTTCTTGGATAGCAATACTATCACTTCCTCTCGTTCTGAGATAGCTAGCAACATCAAATGTCCGACTAGTCACTCGTGAGGTGAAATTTTTAGTATCCAACATCATACCAGCCATCAAGACACTTGCTTGCATACGACTCAAACGATTTTTCTTAGAATTCTGGAACTGAATCAATTCCGTTACCAACTCACTGGCACTACTTGCACCACTTTCGATATAAGTAATAACCGCATTATCTGGAAAATCCTGATCCCGTCTGTGGTGGTCGATGACGATGGTTTGGGTAAATAAATCATAAAAAGCTTTTGATAAAGTTAAGGCTGTCTTTGAATGGTCTACAAGAATCAACAAAGAACGATTGGTCACCATCCCCATTGCATCCTTAACAGACAACAACTTCGTAACTCCTTCTTTTTCTAAGAATGCAACAGCTCGTTCAATATCTGGTGACATTTGATCTTCATCATAAAGAGCATAACTATTTTCTGTTACATTACTAGCAAATAACTGCATACCTACAGCAGAACCCAAAGCATCCATATCAAGATTTTTGTGACCAACTACAAAAACCTGATCTACACTTCTAATTTTATCTGAAATAGCTGTCATCATAGCGCGCGTACGTGTCCTTGTACGCTTGATTGAGGCAGCAGATCCACCACCAAAATAAACTGGATTTTTCGTTTCGTCATTCTCCTTGACAACCACTTGGTCGCCACCACGTACTTCAGCCAAGTTCAAGTTGAGCAATGCAACTTTCCCTATCTCATCATGATTTCCATCACCATAAGAAAATCCCATACTTAAGGTCAAGGGCAACTGTCTCTGTTTCGCCTCTTCTCTGAAAGAATCAATAACAGAAAATTTATCGTTCATCAATCCCTCAAGTACCGTGTAGTCCGTAAATAGATAAAAGCGATCCATACTTACTCGACGGGAGAACATGGCATGTTTACCAGCAAATTCTGAAACAAAATTGGCTACAAAACTATTAATATGACTGATATCAGACTCCGATGTTTCATCTTCTAAGTCATCATAGTTGTCAACGGAGACAATCCCAATCACAGGTCGACTCGTAACTAACTCAACAGTCGCTTCGTATTCTCCAGACACATCAAAGAAATAAAGAACTCCAGATACCTTGTCCATATGAACCGAATAACGGATTTCACCTAAGGTAGCATAAGAACCTGGATTCCCCACAGAAGCCTTTATAATTGTTTGAATTAATGCAACATCAATCTCGCCCACTTCATTAGTCAAAATCAATTCAGCGTAAGGATTGAACCATTCAACTTCACCTGACGATAAGTCTAGTTTAATAACTCCGACAGGCATCTGTTCTAACAAGGTTGTCAAACTATCTTCAGCTTGGTGGTTTACATACTGGATTTGTTCTACTTCACTCTTTGAGTAGTAGTCTCTCTGATGGATGAATAGTAAAATATATGAACCCAAAATAAGTAGCAAAAGAAATAGCGTTACCAGTGTATTCGTTACAAAAACAAGTTGCACAGATAGCACTCCGAACGCCACTATTCCTAATATTAAGGGGAAAATAGGACTTACATAAAATTTTTTCATTCCAAACCTCTTGGCACCCATTATACCATAATAACCACCAAAAAGCGACTTTTTAAAAGTGTAATCAGTAATTCTATCAATTATAAGAAAAAGGAGGTTTACAATTCAGTAAACCTTCCTTTACACATATTGAAATTAAGATTCTTTAACTTCTAACAAGCCAATCTCGCCATCCTCACGACGATAAATCACATTGGTTGTCTGATCTTCAACATCCACATAGATAAAGAAATCATGTCCCAACAAATCCATCTGTAGAATAGCTTCTTCCAAGTCCATTGGTTTTAAATCAATTTGTTTTGAACGAACAACTCTAGACTGGACAACATTTGGATCTTCCACCAAAGCATCTGTAAATAATTGACTAGTTGCTACCTTGTTTTTATTTTTACGCTCGATTTTTGTTTTATTTTTACGA
This sequence comes from Streptococcus mitis, assembly GCF_047465045.1. GTDB lineage: Bacteria > Bacillota > Bacilli > Lactobacillales > Streptococcaceae > Streptococcus > Streptococcus mitis_DT. The sequence continues at coordinate 48,678 of NZ_JASHAR010000002.1, read as the reverse complement.
ATCTGACGTTCAATTTTATCGGTTACAAGGTCAATTGAACCATACATATCTTGAGACACATCTTCTGCACGAAGAGTAATTGAGCCAAGCGGAATCGTCACCTCTACTTTAGCCGTTTTTTCACGATACACCTTCAAGTTAACTCGAGCATCCAACTCTTGTTCAGCTTGAAAATACTTTTCGATCTTTTCGAGTTTAGAAACTACATAATCACGAATTGCTTCTGTTACTTCTAGGTTTTCACCACGGATACTATATTTAATCATATGAGTACCTTCTTTCTAAACATTTTTGTTTTTCTGATTTCATTATAACGCTTTCATTTTATTTTTGCAAATTTTTTCCTCATCTTACAAGGGAAAATGTTTTTACATCCTCAGCACCAGCTTCTTCCAACACCTTCTTCACACGATTTATAGTTGTTCCAGTAGTATAAATGTCATCTATAAGTAGGATTTTTTTAGGAATAGTGACTCCCCTTTTAATAAAGAAAGGAAGTTCTGTCCCCAAGCGTTCTGAACGATTTTTGGAAGAACTGGCCCGCTCTTCTCTCTTCTCTAGTAAGTCTTGAAAAGAGAACCCTGCTGCTTCAACTAAACCTTCAACCTGGTTAAACCCCCTCTCGAGCAATCTTTCAGGACTTAGGGGAATTACAACAAATTGATACTCTTTGTACTTTTTTAACTCCTCACTTAAATCTGAAGCAAAAACTTTTCTTAAAAGGAAGTCTCCATCAAACTTATACCGACTGAAAAAATCCTTCATAGCTTGATTGTAAGTAAAAATCGCTCTATGACTGACCTCAACTCCTTCTTTACACCAAAATTGACAATCTTGACACTTCGTTGACAAACCTGTTTTCATACAGTTTGAACAGTTCTCTTCTCCAATCCTCTCAAAAGTAGAATCACAATCTAAACAAAGACAAGAGACATCATTTTTCAGAAGTAAGAGACTACTAAAAGTTAAAACAGCCTTCATAGTCTGCCCGCACAATAAGCACTTCATAGCCCCGCCTCCTTATTCATCTGCTGAATTTCCATAATTGCCTTCTTGATTGAAGCATTTAACCCATCATGGAAGAAAAGCAAATCTCCTGTCGGTCTATCCATGCTTCGCCCAACTCGTCCACCAATCTGAATCAAGCTAGACTTGGTAAAAAGGCGATGATTGGCCTCTACTACGAAAACATCCACACAAGGGAAGGTAACTCCACGCTCCAATATTGTCGTACTGATAAGTATTGTCAGTTCTCCATCTCGAAAAGCTTGTACCTGCTCTAATCTATCTTCTGTTACAGAAGATACAAAGCCAATTTTCTCATTTGGAAATTGCTCCTGTAAAATTTGTTTTAACTGCTCCCCTTTCTTAATTTCTGAAGCAAAAATGAGTAACGGATAAGCTGTCTTTCTCTGCTTCTCAATATAGGACTTTAACTTTGGTGACAACCGATTTTTCTCTAAACAGTGATTAAAATCCGATAACCAGACAGGTTTAGGAATAATCAACGGATTTCCATGAAATCGTCTTGGCAAGCTCAATCGTTTTAGTTCTCCTAAACGGACCTTCCTATCTAACTCATCGGTCGAAGTCGCTGTTAAAAAGATTCTCAAGCCATTCTCCTTTACACTATTCTTGACAGCATGGTAAAGCGTGGGATTGTCAACATAAGGAAAGGCATCTACTTCATCCACTATCAGCAAATCAAAAGCTTGATAAAACTTCAATAACTGATGGGTTGTCGCAACAACTAGTGGTGTTCGAAAATACGGCTCTGATTCTCCGTGTAGTAAAGATATCTCGCAAGCAAAATCATCTTGCAGGCGCTTGTACAGCTCCAAACAAACATCTATGCGAGGACTGGCCAAACACACTGCACCACCCGCATTGATCACCTTAGCCACAACTTGATAAATCATTTCTGTCTTTCCAGCTCCTGTTACCGCATGAACTAGGGTTGGCTCCTGCTTGTCTACTGCTCGAATCAGTCCCTCTGATACCTTCTCTTGAAAAGGAGTTAATTGACCACTCCATTTAAGAACATCTTGCTTCGGAAAATCCTCCTGCGGAAAATAGTATAAAGCATGATCACTCCTGACTCGCTTCATCAGTAAACACTCCCTACAATAGTAAGTACCGATGGGCAAATACCATTCATCTAAAATAGCACTATCACAACGTTGACAGAAAAGTTTCCCTTTCTCCTTTCTCATTGCTGGAAGTTTCTCCGCCAACAGACGTTCCTCTTTAGTTAATTCATTCTCCGTAAACAACCGACCGAGATAATTTGGATTTACTTTCATACTTCTTTATTCGTAAAAACCTAGCGCTTTAAATGATTTTTTAGTACAATTAAATCATGGAATTTAGAACAATTAAAGAGGACGGTCAAGTCCAAGAAGAAATCAAAAAATCCCGCTTTATCTGTCATGCCAAGCGTGTTTATAGCGAAGAAGAGGCTCGTGAATTCATCACCACCATCAAAAAAGAACACTACAAAGCGACGCATAACTGCTCTGCCTTCATTATTGGAGAACGTAGTGAAATCAAACGTACAAGTGATGATGGTGAACCCAGTGGTACTGCTGGCGTTCCCATGCTAGGGGTACTAGAAAATCACAATCTCACCAATGTCTGTGTGATAGTGACACGCTACTTTGGTGGCATTAAACTAGGTGCTGGAGGATTGATTCGTGCTTACGCTGGTAGTGTAGCTTTAGCTGTCAAAGAAATTGGCATCATTGAAATAAAGGAACAGGCTGGAATTGCTATTCAAATGTCCTACGCTCAGTACCAAGAGTACAATAACTTCCTTAAAGAACATAGTCTCATGGAGCTGGATACAAACTTTACAGATCAAGTCTATACGATGATTTATGTTGATAAAAAAGAAAAAGAAACTATTAAAGCTGCACTTGTAGAGTTTTTTAATGGAAAGGTCACTTTAACTGATCAAGGTTTACGAGAAGTTGAAGTTCCTGTAAACTTAGTGTAAATAATAGATAATACAGTGTTTCACTGATATTTTCACCGCTACTTTAATTAGCAACATAAAAAGATGCTTGCCAAGACCTACTAGAACAAAAAGAAAACAGATAGCGTTCTCCTTTACACCTATTTATTAGAATTAGCTTGTCACAATCACTTAAAAATTAATGGCTTAGACCTATGATATAAAAAAATCCTATCGCTTCGATAGGATTTCTATATTTTACAAATGGTATAGATAGCGTTATACTAGAAATATCTTATACAAAGAGGTATTCATATGTCTATTTATAACAACATTACTGAACTAATCGGTCAAACTCCGATTGTTAAACTCAACAATATTGTGCCAGAAGGTGCTGCGGATGTCTATGTAAAACTTGAAGCATTCAACCCTGGTTCTTCTGTAAAAGACCGTATTGCTCTTAGCATGATTGAAAAAGCTGAACAAGACGGTATTCTAAAACCGGGTGCTACCATTGTTGAAGCAACAAGTGGAAACACTGGTATTGGACTCTCATGGGTAGGTGCTGCTAAAGGGTATAAAGTTGTCATTGTTATGCCTGAAACTATGAGTGTAGAACGCCGTAAGATTATCCAAGCCTATGGAGCTGAACTCGTCCTCACTCCTGGTAGCGAAGGAATGAAAGGTGCTATCGCCAAAGCACAAGAAATCGCTGCTGAACGCGATGGTTTCCTTCCTCTTCAATTTGACAATCCAGCTAATCCAGAAGTACACGAAAGAACAACAGGAGCTGAGATACTAGCTGCTTTCGGTAAAGATGGATTAGATGCCTTTGTTGCTGGAGTTGGTACCGGTGGAACAATTTCTGGTGTTTCTCATGCACTCAAAACAGCAAATTCAAACATTCAAGTTTATGCAGTGGAAGCTGACGAATCTGCTATTCTATCTGGTGAAAAACCAGGACCACACAAAATTCAAGGTATCTCAGCTGGATTTATTCCTGATACACTTGATACTAAAGCCTATGATGGTATCGTTCGTGTAACATCAGACGATGCTCTCGCACTTGGACGTGAAATTGGTGGAAAAGAAGGATTCCTTGTAGGGATTTCTTCAGCTGCAGCTATCTATGGAGCCATTGAAGTTGCTAAGAAATTAGGTACAGGTAAGAAAGTACTTGCTCTAGCACCAGATAACGGCGAACGTTATCTCTCTACAGCACTCTATGAATTTGAAGTGTAGTCTCCTAAATACACTTAGCCCTTATTATAGGGCTTTTTATTTATACCTTAAAAATAGGAACATCTCCCTATAAAGATCGACTGCATAGAAAAAAGGAAGCAATTTGGCTTCCTTTTTATTATTAGTTATTCAAGGCTGCTGCCATTGTAGCTGCAACTTCAGCTTCAAAGTCGTTTGCAGCTTTCTCGATACCTTCACCAACTTCAAAGCGAGCGAACTCAACTACTGAAGCGTTAACTGATTCAAGGTATGCTTCAACTGTCTTGCTGTCATCCATGATGTAAACTTGTGCAAGAAGTGTGTAAGCTTGGTCAACTTTAGTGTTATCAAGCATGAAGCGATCCATTTTACCTGGGATGATTTTGTCCCAGATTTTTTCTGGTTTGCCTTCTGCGGCCAATTCAGCTTTGATGTCAGCTTCAGCTTGGGCAAGCACTTCATCAGTCAATTGTGCTTTTGATCCATATTTCAAGTGTGGAAGAGCTGGTTTATTAACCATTGCACGGCTTTCGTTGTCTTGGTCGATAACGTGGTTCAATTGTGCCAACTCATCTTTAACGAATTGCTCATCCAATTCTTTATAAGAAAGAACTGTTGGTTTCATCGCTGCGATATGCATTGACAATTGTTTAGCAAGAGCTTCGTCTCCACCTTCAACAACTGAAATAACACCGATACGTCCACCGTTATGTTGGTAAGCTCCAAAGTGTTGTGCGTCTGTTTTTTCAATCAATGCAAAGCGACGGAATGAGATTTTTTCTCCGATAGTTGCTGTTGCAGATACGTATGCAGCTTCAAGAGTTTCACCTGAAGGCATTGTCAAAGCAAGAGCTTCTTCATTGTTAGCAGGTTTTCCTTCGGCAATAACTTTAGCTGTAGTATTTACCAATTCAACGAATTGAGCATTTTTAGCAACGAAGTCAGTTTCAGCGTTTACTTCGATAACTGCTGCAACATTACCGTTAACGTAAACACCAGTCAAACCTTCTGCAGCAACACGGTCAGCTTTCTTAGCTGCCTTAGCCATACCTTTTTCACGAAGCAATTCAATCGCTTTTTCGATGTCACCGTCTGTTTCTACAAGCGCTTTTTTAGCGTCCATAACTCCGGCACCAGATTTTTCACGCAACTCTTTTACAAGTTTAGCTGTAATTTCTGCCATTTTGATTCTCCTATATTTTTTAAAAATAGGAGAGCCGGGCTAAGCCCCGCCCTCCTAGGTAATTACTATTTATATGAATTAAGCGTTGTCGCCTTCTACAACTTCAACGATTTCTTCGATTGAATCTGCTTGAGCTTCTGAAGCTGCAAATTCTGCTTCAACTGCTGCTGCATCTTCACCTTGACGTCCTTCGATGATAGCGTCAGCCAATTTAGCTGTGATCAATTTAACAGCGCGGATAGCGTCATCGTTAGCTGGGATGATTACATCGATATCATCTGGATCAGTGTTTGTGTCAACCATCGCTACAACTGGGATTCCCAATTTTTTAGCTTCTTTAACAGCGATTTGCTCTTTATGTGGGTCAACTACGTACATCACATCTGGGATACGAGGCATATCTTCGATACCACCCAAGAATTTTTCAAGACGTGCACGTTGTTTGTTAAGAAGTGCAACTTCTTTCTTAGGAAGAACTTCGAAAGTTCCATCTTCTTCCATACGTTTGATTTCTTTCAAACGAGCGATACGTTTTTGGATTGTTCCCCAGTTTGTAAGAGTTCCACCCAACCAACGGTGGTTGATGAAGTATTGACCTGAACGTACTGCTTCTTCAGCAACTGCATCAGCTGCTTGTTTCTTAGTACCAACGAACAATACAACGGCATCGTTAGCTGCTGCATCACGCATGAAGTCGTATGCTTGGTCAGCGTATTTTACAGTTTGTTGCAAGTCGATAACGTGGATTCCGTTACGCTCTGTAAAGATGTACTTAGCCATCTTAGGGTTCCAGCGACGAGTTTGGTGACCAAAGTGTACACCAGCCTCAAGAAGTTGTTTCATTGAAATTACTGCCATGAGTATTTCTCCTTTTTGTTTTTTTCCTCTTCTTGACTTCAACTCGCAAAACGACCCAAGGGCAACTGCTTCACAATTCATCAAGAATGAGTATTATCGTTCACACGACAAGTTTCATTTTACCATACTTTTTCAATATTTTCAAGCTGTTTTAGTAGATTTTTAAAGTAAGTTAACTATATAAATCATAAAAGAGACTCGAATAGAGCCTCTTCGTTTCATTCATTAGTTTGGATAGATATATGTTACAAAACCTTCTGAAGTTGTAGTAGGATTGAACCATCCACGTTTATTTCCGATTGTACGGTTTCCACCATAGTTTGATTCAGACACTTGGATACTTGTTGATGATGAAACAGCTGTAACCACGGCTACGTGTCCATATCCGCCATCATTCCAACATGCAATCGCACCAACTTCAGGCGTAGATCCTGTACGGAAACCTGCAGCAGCTGCACTTGTAGCCCACTGTGCTCCATTACCCCAGTAGTCTCCAGCCCAAGGGGCCAAGGTTTTAGCTCCCCATGTACACTCACCAGTTGGATAACTTGAAGCATTTGTACTGTATGTTGGACGATGTTTTACTGGTGCAGGTGTGTAACTTGAAGATGATTCAGATGAGCTAGATACTGCTTGAACTTCTGCTGTAAAAGTTGTATTTCCAGAAGCAACGACTGTTTGTTGTTGACTTGCTTGTTTAGCTTTATAAGCAGCTTCTGCTTCTGCAGCTGCTTTAGCTTCCGCTTCCGCTGCAGCTTTTTTCTCAAGTAAACTTGCTTTTTCATCCTCTGCAGTAGCTTTTTCAGCAGCAAGATTCAATTCTGCAGCTTTCAACTCTGCTTGTTTAGTTGTCAATGTCTGAGCATCATCAGCTAGTTTTTGCTGATTTGCAATAACTGTATTGATTGCATCATTATTTGCTACTTGTTTTTCAGAAATAGCTTTTTTATCTGCTTTTTGTTGTTCCAACATCTTGTTGTTTGCAGATACGATTTCACTCATTGCAGCAACACGTGAGATAGCTTCTGTAATTGATTTTGAATTTACAATTGTATTGATGTAGTTTGTTGCAGCTCCATTTGTTTGAGCGCTACGAGCTTGTTTTTGCAATGAATCATTACGAGATACAATATTCTTAGAAAGTTCTGTAATTTCACCCTCAAGCTTTTTAGATTCTGCTTGTAGTCTATCATTTTCAGATTGCAAGTTTGATTGCTCTGTTTGAATAGCAGATACTTGCTCCTGAATTTGATCAACTTGTTTTTGGGCTTCTTGTTGTTGTGCTGTTAAGTTACTAATTTTATTATCTTGAGCAGCAATTTTGTCATCAGTAGTTTCTGCATGCGCAGTTGTTAAAACAGCTGCTTGAGAAACCATTACTGTACTTAGTAAAAGTGACGCTAAGATTTTTTTCTTCATATTGCGTAGATACTCCTTCTTTTAAAGACATTACTAGTATACCAAAAAAAGGCCTAATGAATATTACGCCTTTGTTACATTTTTATTTCTTTCTTATAGGTAAAATTTTTCAAAAATAAACTGAAAAACAATCATCCATATAAGGTTCAAAATCATTGATGGAACTAAACTATAGACTATGAATAAAGACATACTATCCACAGTTAAACCTACCGCTATTGCAAGTATGTAAGCCCCCATTTCAAATAGAAAAGTCATGACAATAATTGCTAACATTCTCGTCCAACGATTCAATAAAATAATACTGTTAAATTTATGTAAAAATACCCCCAACAAGACGAACAACAGAGTCGCAATTCCAATCAAGTGGAAAAAGTAAATATCATAAACCAAACCAACTACAAAACAATAAGCTAAATAGAGATATTCTGATACTTCAATCGTCTCGAATAAAAGAAACAAAAACAGAAAATGACTAGCCAAATATACATGGGGGAAAAATGAGCCCAGAAGCTGGCTAATATGGGCATCAATTAGAACAAAGAAAGGAAGCAATAAAAACACTCCAACCCGTTTCAACTGTCTCATTATGAATTCCCCACTAATTCTATCACATCTACATTATGAGTATCTGCACTCAATTTAACAGTTACTTCTCGTGTCAAATAGTCTGTACTATGCGTTGTGGCAACCACTTCACCAACAGGAATATCAGCAACGTTAAAGTTTCCTAATCCACCCGTTGTCACCTTATCGCCTGTACTAATATCGCTATTACTATTTAATTGACTAATTTTAAGAACTTCATTTTCCTTGTCATAGCCAACAATAATTCCATAAATTGTAGTAGAACCATGTTGAATTTTAACAGAAATTTTATCAGCATTTTCCGTATTTGTCAGAAGGTTGACCATGGTAGAGTTCTCCTCTACTTTTGAAACGCTCCCAATCAAACCACCATTTGCAATGGCTAACATGTTCTCAGAAGCCCCTTTTGATTTGCCTGCATCTAGAGTTAATTCCTGCTTCCAAGATACCGGAGAACGCATAATAACATCTGCTGCCAAAGTCTTTGTGGCTTGCAATTTAGACTTCATATCAAGCAATTGGCGCAGTTGTTCATTTTCTGTCTTTAAACTTTCCGCCTCATTCGATTTAACTTCTAATTGGTAAATCTGTTTCTTCAAACTTTCATTTTCATTATATGTTCGTGTCAAATGAGCCAAATCTGATTTGACAGAATCAAACAACTGAAAAGGTTTTTGCACAACTCTATCAACCAATGAGATTCCATCTCCTAATTTTGTCACAATTGTACTTGAATAAGTCGTCGCTAAGAGAGCTGACACAAGCAAAACAGTGACAAACACAATAATGACATATTTTGATTTTTTAAAACGGTTCATATCCCTACCTTTATATCAAAAACTGTTACAGTAACTTTTTATCAATTCCTGAAAGCTACTAAGATTTTAAGAAAAATAAGCAAAAACCAAGTATGATAATAACAAGAATGGTCAGCGTATCCTTTCGAGTCCATTTCAGTTGTCGGTATTGACTTCTGCCTTTTCCCCCCTGATAACCGCGCGCTTCCATAGCGATAGCCAAGGAATCCGCACGTTTTAAACTTGTTGCAAAAAGAGGAATCAAAATAGGAATCATCGCCTTTACTTTTTGAACAATACTTCCTTCTCCAAAATCCACTCCACGCGCTTTCTGTGCATTCATAATCCGCGTCGTATCATCCATCAAGGTTGGAACAAAACGTAGACTCATGGACAGCATCAATCCAATTTCATGAACTGGAACTTTCACACACTTTAAAGGCGCTAACAAAGCTTCGACAGCTGATGCCAAACTTAAGGGCATGGTCGTTAAGGTTAACAAAGTTGAAAAGAAAATAATCAATACAAAGCGACAAAAAATAATCCCAGCTTGTTGCAAAGCATAATCCGTAATTCTCACAAACGAAAACTCAAACAAAACATTCCCATTAGAAATGAAAAACAATTGAAAAATAGTTGTGAAGGCAATCAAGAAAAACATAGATTTCAAGCCCTGAATAAAGAATGAAAGAGATACTCCTGACAAGGCAATAAATATCCCTGTCACTATAAAAAGAATTAGATTCGTCAAGGGATTATTAGCCCAAAAAACGATCAAAATCAGTAGCATCATAGCCAGTAATTTGCTGCGTGGATCCAATCGGTGAACTATCGAATCCCCTGGGATATAACGCCCCAAAATCATACTATCCATTTAGCGACTCCTTGAACTCCTCTATCTTAATCGGTAATCGTTTAAATGACACGCCTCTATCAGCCAATCGTTTACAAAAAGCTGTAATTTTAGGTACTCCCAACTGAACTTCTTCCATAAAAACAACATCTTGAAAGACATCACTCGGTTTACCAAACTTAACTAAACGTCCTTTTTCCATCACATATGCCTGGTTCGCATATTCAGCAACATCATCCATCAAATGTGTTACTAAGACGATGGTCATCCCTGACTGATGGAGCTTTTTGAACAAATTCATCAGCTCTTTTCTTCCCAGGGGATCTAGGCCTGCTGTGGGCTCATCTAAGACTAATATGGCTGGTTCCATGGCAAGTATGCCTGCAATGGCGACACGTCTCATTTGTCCACCTGATAACTCAAACGGACTGCGATCAAAAAGTGATTCATCAATTCCAACCAGAGCCAGTTTCTCACGCGCAATCTGCTCCGCATCTTCTTCAGAAACTCCAAAATTTTGCGGTCCAAAAGCAACATCCTTCAAAACTGTTTCTTCAAAGATCTGATTTTCAGCAAACTGAAATACCAAGCCAACCTGTTTTCTAATTTGACGAATATCTTTGTTTTTAGAAGTCGAGGTGATTAAGGTATCAAAAACTCGTACACTTCCTTGACTTGGCACCAATAAACCATTTAAAAGTTGTAAAATAGTTGATTTACCGCTACCTGTGTGGCCAATTAAAGCCGTATAAGAACCATCTTCAATCGTCAAAGAAACATCCGACAAAGCTGTTGAAGCTAAGGGAGTCCCTTCTTGATATGTAAAACTCACATTTTCTAGAGCAATTCCCATAGCTTATCCTCTAGCTCACTTTCTGTCAAATAATTTTCAGGCAAATCATAGCCATTCTGGCTCAAAGAATTTTTTAATTGATTGGCAAAAGGATCGTCTAATCCAATTTGATCTAAATCATTTCGAGAGAAAAGTTCTCTAGGGCTACTAGTTGATTCAATTTCCCCTTTTTTCATGACCAATACGCGATCACTCATAGCAACTTCTTCCAAATCATGTGTAATGGAAATGACCGTCATATCATAGTCTTTTCGAATTCCTTTTACTGTCTCAATAAGTTCTCTACGACCCTCAGGATCCAACATACTCGTTGCTTCATCTAGGATTAAAATAGCTGGTCTTAGGGCTACAACACCTGCAATGGCCACACGTTGCTTTTGGCCACCCGATAGACGCGCCGGCTCTCTCTTTTTAAAGTCCAACATGCCAACTAAATCCAGAGCTTCTTCCACTCTCTTTTTCATTTCTTGACGAGAAAGGCCCTGATTTTCCAAACCAAAGGCAACATCATCTTCAACAGTCGCTCCAACAAATTGATTGTCTGGATTTTGAAAAACCATACCGATTTGACGCCGTATACTCCAAACATTCTCCTCAGTCAGCAGTTGGCCATCGATTACAATCTCTCCAGATTCTGCCTCCAGTAAGCCATCAATTAATCGTACGGTCGTTGATTTACCACTACCATTATGCCCTACAATCGAAAGCCATTCTCCACGTTTCACGTGAAACGTAATATCCTTCACATCATAGTATTCCTGACTTTCCTTATAGCGAAAGGAAAGATTTTTTACATCAATTATTGATTTCATTTCGAACCAAATGTCCCTTTAAATACATAGGCACTACCCTTGAAATAATCATATCCAGAGTAGATAGTGAAAAACAAGGCTACATAAAGTAGAACTTGACCAATCAAAGTCCAATGTAATAGCAAGAAAATAATCGCAAACATCTGACTGAAAGTTTTAATTTTTCCAGGCATGGCTGCTGCTAAAACCGTTCCACCAGTTTCAACCAGTAAAAGCCTCAAACCTGTCACAGCCAACTCACGACAGATAATCACTGCAACAATCCAAGCCGGAGCCATTCCTAACTCAATCAGCATAATAAAAGCCGACATAACTAGTAGCTTATCCGCCATAGGATCTGCAAATTTACCAAAATTACTAACCACATTCCATTTACGAGCTAAATATCCATCTAAATAGTCTGTAATACTAGCAACAGCAAAGATAATAGCTGCTACCATATGACTCTCTATCGAATTTCCTACTGTTAAAATAAAGATAAAAATAGGTATAAAGAGAATTCGACCTATCGTTAAAAGATTTGGAATTTGTTCTTTTTTCATTCGTTTTTCCTTAATTTTTAGTAAAGGTTACAGTGATTTGTCCAGTCTGAGCTGTTAATTTCGATAAATCAACAGTCTGATTGTCTACTGTTAAGGCAACACCTTTGACAACACCTAAAGTAATGGTCACAGGATTTTTAGTTGAAACGCTTGTTTCCGCACTTTTATTATCCGGTGATAAAGTCACACCACCCTCAAGATCACTTTCTGAAACACTAACCCAACTTCTAGCATCTGACACTGATAATTGCAATTTTGCAGTGTCTTTACTCGTTTTATAAGCAACTTCTACTCGATTTCCTTCACCCGATACCGTTATAGCTGGTTCAGTATTAGAAGAACTACTACTAGTTGAAGATGGAGTTGCAGAACTAGTCGAGCTTGTTGCTTGGACTACACTATAACTAGACGCAGATGAACGCTCCGGTTGAGTCTGGATATAATTCCAAACATAATAGGTCACAAAAATTAAAATCGATAAGGCAAAAAGGATAAAATAAAATAAAGGTAAAAAGGATGTTTTTTTCTTACTTGAACGTCTCCTACCTGTCAACTCGTCTTCATCAACATCTACTTCCTCATAAGTAATCATGCTCCCAGAATCATAAGCATCCAAGACAATTCGCTCATCTAACTCAACAGCCCACGCATACTTTCGCAAAAAAGAACGAGTATAAAATGGACTAGGAAGTTGATCAAAATCATCAGCTTCCATTGCCTCCAACATCTCCAACTGAATTTCTGTTTTTTTATGTAATTCTTCTAAAGTCAACCCTTGGTTGGTTCTAGCTAAACGTAAAACCTCACCAATTGTTTTTTTCCTCATACTTGTCATCCCTTCTTTCTAGTGTCTATTATGATAGGTTACTACGATGGGAATATTGTAAAATCAACTATATCCCCTTCATCTATTAAGTGATGTCCAGCATCAAGGACATCCTCTAAAGTAATTTCCTGTAAAATCTTTGGTAAATCAAAAATTGTCTCACCATGTTCAAAAGCATCATATTGCGTTGCAATAAATTCAAGAGAGTTCATGCTACTGAAAAATTCCCCAAACATCTCTCTTTTGATAATATCTAAATGATCCTCTGTAATATCCAAATCCTTTGTAAAATTACGAATGGCCTTCCTAAACTGATGAGATAAAGCAACTGGCTCTTTCGTATCCATTGTCAACATAACAAAATGAAAACGACTTGTTACTTCAATTTCAAGAGATAAGGAAGCATCTATTTTACCTGATTCATATAATTTTTGAAAACGATCCGAAGTCCAACCAAACATCATTGCAAACAATAATTTTAATAAAATATGATATCGATAGCAATCCGATTCAGCAACTTCTCGTTTACCTCTAACTCCAATCGCTAGTTTGGGAGAAGATACTTCCATCCTCATACTGTCTGTTTGCTTCACATCTTGCAAAAGCAACTTTTCTCTTGCCACTTCATGAACATTTGAATCTTTCAGTTCTTTTCTTTCAAGATAGTCCTGTACTCGCTCCACATCAAAATTACCAACTAAAAACAGAGACATATTTACAGGTTTGTAAAACCTTGTAAAGTTTTCTTGCAAATTAGTTAGATTGATTTGGGAAATGGATTCCTCACTTCCAACTATATCAGTAGCTAAAGGTGTACCAGGATATAAATTCGCTAGAGTTGAAAAGAATAAACACGAATCTGGATCATCTTGATACATTTCCCGTTCTTGCTGGATAATATCCTGCTCTCTCAGAATCGAATCTTCGGTGAAATGTGCTGATGTTACCAATTCATCAAGTAAGTCTAAATTTTCTAAAAAATAATCCGTTGCTGAAAAAAGATAGTTTGTTTTTGTAAAGCTTGTAAAGGCATTGCTGTCTGCACCTAGACTCGTAAAAGCCGACATCAAATCACTAGAATCTTCTCTCTCAAATAATTTATGTTCAAGAAAATGAGCAATTCCCGCAGGATATTGTTTTACATCTCCGTCAACTTCTGTGACAAGCGTATCTACCGAACCAAACTGTACAGTTACACTCCCGTAAACCTCTTTAAATTCCTTTTTAGGTAAAAGAGCTACTGTTAATCCGTTTGCCAAACGAGTTCGATAAACCATTTCTTTTACAGCTGGATAGTATTTTTCTTCAAAAACAACCTTTGTCATTCTATTCCTTCCATAAAGTAAATCGCTTGTAGTTTCACATTATTAGCTGCTCTACAAATAGCATCTTTGTCAATTTGTTCGAGTTTTTCAATCCAACTTTTAAAGTCTGCTGAAGATTTTCCAAGTAAAGCATTTTGATAAGCACGTTCAATCAATGAACCTTGATTATCTTGAGAAAGCAGCAAAGACCGACGAATCATTTCCTTGGTCTGCTCTAACTCAAGATCTGTAAAATAACCTTTTTTTATATCAAGCAGTTGATTATTCATAATTTTTCGAGCCTGATTCCGATTTTCTCGATCAATACCAGCATACATCCTCAAAAATCCACTAAATAAGTCAAGCTGACTTGAAATGGTATAAGCTAATCCAGCATTTTCACGGACATTTGTAAAGAGTTTAGAGTGAGCAAATCCCCCCAGTAAACCATTCATTACAATCATGGGTAAATGTTTCTCATTACCATATTCAGCAGAACAATGATATCCCAATTCCAAAATCGATTGTCCCACATTTTTCCGAACCATACCTTCTTGTAGTATATTGGAATAAGGTTGGCAATATTGAATCTTCACATCCACTTCTCGACCTTTAAAACCAAATGATTCTAATACATTTTGAATTTCAATCTCATTAAAATCACCTAGGAAAAAGAAATCTACTCGATCATTAGCCAAAAATTTTTGGAAACAAGAATAAGAACTTTGTGGAGTTTCAGCTAAAATACGATTGCGTAAATCACTATACTCTAATTGGAGACATTCGTCATGAAAAAATAATTTGTCTAATTCTTTATGTGAAAAATAAAAAGAATCATCCATATCAGATGCTAAACTTGCTAGCAATTGCTTTTTCTCAATTTCAAATAAGGCCGAATCAAACCCATTATCAACTACCACGGGTGAGAAAAGAGTTTCTTTTACTAGTTCCAAAACCTGTGCAGTTAGCACATTTTTCTTACTTAAAAACTCATCACGAACATATGTGAATGTCAATTCTACAATGTGGCCTTGTCCTCTTCTAAAACAATTGGTTGACATATCTGTACCATATAGACTAGCCAAGTGTCTTCTCAAATCTTGAGAAGTGGGATACATCAGATTAGCAGTCTCTAGCATACTCGCACTCAACATGCGACCTGCAATCGTATCAAGAGATAATGGAGCTGTAAAACGCACGGTGATTTTGTTCGTTTTAAACTTTTTTGATTGGATAAAATGTGTTGAAATTCCATGCACTAACTCCATGATTTACCTCCTTATATACAGACTTCTATTATATCACGAAAACCTGAAATTTTCTTGTTCTCTGTAACACTTTTGAAATAAAAATCGCTTACATTACTCCTTATTTCTCTCACTATTTTTAGGAAAATATGGTATAATACCAAAGATTGAGGTGAATTATGGAATACAAATTATTTGAAGAATTTATTACCCTCCAAGCACTACTCAAAGAACTTGGAATTACACATAGCGGAGGAGCTATCAAATCATTTCTCTCTGAACACTCTGTTTACTTTAATGGGGAATTAGAGAGTCGTCGTGGTAAAAAACTTCATATTGGTGATAAAGTTGACATCCCTGACATGAATATTGACATCTTGTTGACACAACCTACTTCTGAGGAGCAAGAGGAATATCAGGCTGATAAAGTTGAAAAAGAACGAATCGCTAAACTTGTTAAGGAGATGAATAAGGGAGTAAAAAAAGATAAATCAAAACCTACTTCATCACCCAAAAACAAACAAACTCCGCGATTCCCTGGTAGATAATCATGTGGCTACAACACCTATCTCTCAAGACTTTTCGTAACTATAAAGAGACGAAAATAGACTTTAATCCTAAATTAAATGTCTTTTTAGGACGCAATGCGCAAGGTAAAACAAATATGTTAGAGGCTATCTATTTTTTAGCCTTAACACGTAGTCATCGGACTCGGACAGATAAAAATCTTATTCATTTTGACGAGGAACAACTTCATCTTTCAGGTCTTGTTCAGAAACAAACGGGATCCATTCCTCTCGAAATCGAACTAACACAAAAAGGGCGTGTGACAAAAGTTAATCATTTAAAACAGGCACGACTTTCAGATTATGTCGGACACATGAATGTTGTCTTATTTGCTCCTGAAGATTTACAACTAATTAAAGGAGCACCTACAATTCGACGAAAATTTATTGATATGGAGCTTGGACAAATTAAGCCAATCTATTTATCAGATTTAACCAATTATAACCACATCCTAAAGCAAAGAAACACTTACCTAAAATCAGCTCAAAAAATAGATGAAACCTTCCTTTCAGTCTTAGATGATCAGCTAGTTGATTATGGATGTCGTGTAATGAATCACCGCTTAGATTTCATAAAAAAACTAGAATCATTTGGTCGTAAGAAACATTTTGAACTCTCTAATCAGATTGAAGAGTTGTCAATATCCTATCAATCTTCTGTCAAGCCAACTGATCAAGAAGATTTATCTGAATCTTTCAAAATTGCTTTAGAAAAAAGTAGATCCAGAGATTTATTTAAAAAGAATACTGGTGTTGGTCCTCATCGGGATGACATTTCTTTTTATATAAATGGGATGGATGCTAGTTTTGGAAGTCAAGGTCAACATCGTAGTCTCGTCCTCTCTATAAAATTAGCAGAAATCGAGTTAATGGAAAGTATTACTACAGAATCTCCGATATTATTGCTTGACGATGTTATGAGTGAACTTGACAACACTAGACAACTAAAATTATTAGAAACGATTTCTCATTCAATCCAAACCTTTATTACAACAACAAGCTTAGATCATCTTCAAAATTTACCAGAAAATCTAAGTGTTTTCGCTATTCAAAATGGTCAAGTTTCTGTAAATAAAAATTGATAACATTGTAAAAGAACTCCTGTTTTCGCAGGAGTTCTTTTTATTTCTTTTACATAGAATAATTTGGTGCCTCATTAGTAATTTGTACATCATGAGGGTGGCTTTCTTTCAAACCCGCACCAGACATTTCAATAAATTGAGCATTGTCATGTAACTCTTTAAGGTTAGCTGCACCACAGTAACCCATACCAGAGCGAATACCACCAATCATTTGGAAGACGATATCAGCTGCTGCTCCTTTATAAGCAACACGACCTTCAATTCCTTCTGGAACAAGTTTATTTGCTTCATTGACAGAACCTTGGAAGTAACGATCGCTTGAACCTTTCTTCATTGCTGCGATTGATCCCATACCACGGTAAGTCTTGAACTTACGTCCTTGGAAGATTTCAGTTTCACCTGGTGCTTCGTCTGTTCCAGCAAACATTGATCCAAGCATAACTGCATTTCCACCAGCAGCAAGAGCTTTTACAATATCTCCAGAATACTTGATTCCACCGTCAGCAATGATCGTTTTACCATATTCACGCGCAACAGCTGCAGCATCATAGATAGCTGTTACTTGTGGAACACCAACACCAGCAATCACACGAGTAGTACAGATAGAACCTGGTCCAATACCAACCTTGACAACGTCTACACCTGCTTCGTAAAGTGCGCGCGCTCCCTCAGCAGTAGCAATATTTCCAGCAATCAAAGTACGATCTGGGAAATGAGCACGAATCTCAGCAATTTTACGCAAGACACCTGCAGAATGACCATGTGCAGTATCAATAACAATCGCATCCGCTCCTGCCTCAAAAAGAGCCTCTGCACGTTCAAATGTATCTGAAGTAACACCTACTGCACCTGCAACTAGAAGACGACCAAACTCATCTTTAGCAGCATTTGGAAACTCAATAACTTTTTCAATATCTTTGATAGTAATCAAACCAGAAAGGCGACCTTCTTCATCTACCAAAGGAAGCTTTTCAATACGGTGTTCTTGAAGAATACTCTCAGCTGTTGTAAGATCTGTACCCACAGGAGCAGTCACAAGATTTTCACTGGTCATATGATTGGAGATTGGTTGGTTATAGTCTGAAATAAAACGAAGATCTCGGTTTGTCAAAATACCAACCAATTTACGATTTTCAAGTGTTTCAACAACTGGAACACCACTGATGCGGTAACGACCCATAAGCTCATCTGCTTCAGCAATTGTATGTTCAGGCGTCAAGAAGAACGGATCAATAATAACTCCATTTTCAGAACGTTTTACCTTACGAACCTCGTCTGCTTGTTGAGCAATTGACATGTTTTTATGGATAACTCCGAGACCGCCTGCACGAGCAATAGCAATGGCCATTTGACTCTCTGTAACTGTGTCCATGGCAGCGGTAATAATTGGGATATTTAAAGTCAGATTATCTGCCAATTTAGTTGTTAAATCTGCATCGTTAGGCAACACATGACTTTCAGCTGGAATAAGCAATACATCATCAAAGGTAAAACCTTTTTTCAAAAATTTAGTGTCCCAATTAGACATTCGAAGTTTCCTCTTTTCTTTCTTTTTGAGCTTGACTCTTTTTATATTGTATCTATCATACCATTCTATAAAAATTTGTCAAATGTTACAGGGGTAAATAAAAAACTATCTTTTCTTTGAGATAGAAATGATAGTTTCTTGTAAAATAAACCTAGTTAAAATAATGAAGTCCCATTGCTCCTTTTACCTCAGATAGGGTTTGACCTGCAACTTCACGCGCTCTTTCACTACCTTTTTGAAGCATATTATAAACTTCTCCCATATCCTTAGCAAATTCGATACGTCGCTCACGAATAGGACCAAGTTCACGCTCTAATATTTCAAGTAGATAACGCTTGGTCTTCACATCACCAAGACCACCTCGTTGATAATGTTCTTTCATGTCAGCAATTTCTTGAGCATCTTCTGGACGACCAAAAACATCTAGATAATGGAAAACCATATTGCCCTCAATCTTACCTGGATCCTCAACGCGGATATGATCGGGATCTGTATACATACTCATTACTTTTTTACGCAAAGTATCCGCATCATCAGCTAAATAAATACCATTATTAAGTGATTTAGACATTTTAGCATTTCCATCTAAACCAGGCAAACGCCCTGCTCTCTCATTTTCTGGATAAATACCTTCCGGTTCTACCAAGACATCACAGTTATATGCATTGTTAAAAGAACGAACAATTTCACGAGTCTGCTCAATCATTGGTTTCTGATCTGTCCCAACAGGAACATAGTTGGCCTTAAAGGCTGTGATGTCAGCTGCTTGTGCAATTGGATAAACCAAAAATCCTGTCGGAATGCTTTCTCCAAATTCCTTCTGAGCAATTTCTGTCTTGACAGTTGGATTGCGCTCCAAACGTGCTAATGACACTAAATTCATATAATACATAGACAACTCAGCTAATTCTGGAATTTGGCTTTGAATAAAGATAGTTGATTTACTTGGATCCAATCCAACTGCAAGGTAATCCAAAGCTACATTTCCGATAGACTCTACAATGGTTTGAGGGTCTTTAGCATGATCTGTCAAAGCTTGTTGGTCAGCCAAGAACACAAACATATCATACTTATCCTCTTCCTGTAATAATACTCGATTTTTGAGACTTCCAACATAATGTCCAATATGCAATTTTCCTGTTGGACGGTCTCCTGTTAAAATAATGGGTTTAGTCATTTTGTTCTCCTTCGATATAGTCCCTTCAATTATAGCATTTTTTTAATGAAATAACCGTAATTTATCAAAATAAATCAGCCTTGCTATTTACGGATTTGTGTAAAGTATGCTGTAAATTTAATTTACACAAAATTGACAGATAAAAATTTGAATATTTCCGTATTTTCTAGTAGAATAAATATATTACATATATAGGAGAAAAACATTGCTTACAGTATCTGATGTTTCACTACGTTTTAGTGATCGCAAACTTTTTGATGATGTCAATATCAAATTTACAGAAGGAAATACTTACGGATTGATCGGTGCTAATGGTGCCGGAAAATCAACCTTTTTAAAAATTTTAGCTGGAGATATCGAACCTACTACTGGTCACATCTCTCTTGGTCCAGATGAACGTCTCTCTGTTCTTCGTCAAAATCACTTTGACTATGAAGATGAACGTGCCATTGATGTTGTTATCATGGGAAATGAAAAACTTTATAGCATCATGAAAGAGAAAGATGCCATCTACATGAAAGAAGATTTCTCAGACGAAGATGGAGTGCGTGCTGCCGAACTTGAAGGAGAGTTTGCCGAGCTTGGAGGATGGGAAGCAGAAAGTGAAGCCTCTCAACTCCTTCAAAACCTAAATATCCCAGAAGAATTGCACTATCAAAATATGAGCGAGTTGGCCAACGGTGAAAAAGTAAAGGTTCTCCTCGCCAAAGCACTTTTTGGTAAACCAGATGTTCTTCTTTTGGACGAGCCGACCAATGGTTTGGATATCCAATCAATTACATGGCTAGAAGACTTCTTGATTGATTTTGATAACACCGTTATCGTAGTATCCCACGACCGTCACTTCTTAAACAAAGTATGTACTCACATGGCCGACCTTGACTTCGGAAAAATCAAACTCTATGTCGGAAACTATGACTTCTGGAAGGAATCTTCTGAACTCGCTGCTAAATTGCTAGCAGACCGTAATGCCAAAGCAGAAGAAAAAATTAAACAATTGCAAGAGTTCGTTGCTCGTTTCTCTGCCAATGCTTCTAAGTCAAGACAGGCAACATCACGTAAGAAAATGCTTGATAAGATTGAACTTGAAGAAATTGTACCATCTAGTCGTAAATATCCATTTATCAACTTTAAAGCGGAACGTGAGATTGGTAATGATCTCTTGACAGTAGAAAATCTAACTGTAAAGATTGATGGTGAGACTATTTTAGATAATATCAGCTTTATCTTGCGTCCAGGTGATAAGACAGCGCTTATTGGACAAAATGACATCCAAACGACTGCATTAATTCGTGCAATCATGGGGGACATTGACTATGAAGGAACTGTCAAGTGGGGAGTAACTACTAGCCGTTCTTACTTGCCAAAAGATAACTCGGCAGATTTTGCAGGAGGAGAGTCAATCCTTGAATGGTTGCGTCAATTCGCAAGTAAAGAAGAAGATGACAATACTTTCCTACGTGGCTTCCTCGGCCGTATGCTCTTCTCTGGAGATGAGGTTAACAAACCTGTAAATGTCTTGTCAGGGGGAGAAAAAGTTCGTGTCATGCTTTCAAAACTCATGCTCTTAAAATCAAATGTCCTTGTACTTGATGATCCAACCAATCACTTGGACTTGGAATCTATCTCAAGCTTGAATGATGGATTGAAAAACTTTAAAGAATCAATCATCTTTGCCAGCCATGACCACGAGTTTATTCAAACTCTAGCCAACCATATCATTGTCTTGTCTAAAAATGGCGTCATTGACCGTATCGATGAAACCTATGATGAATTCCTAGAGAATGCAGAAGTACAAGCAAAAGTTAAAGAACTTTGGAAAGACTAAAAAAATTCAAAACTCAGTTGGGTTAACCAGCTGAGTTTTCTAACATTTTATGAGGTAACATGAAATTATTTTTTAAAACATATTGGACATATTTTGTTTCTTTCATCATTCCTGTATTGATTATGGCAGGAGTATACCTATCTCAAGGTATCTACTGGAATAGTGACACCTCTCCTCTATTAGGAGATGGCTTTCATCAATACGTTATTTTTGATATAGCTCTAAGAAATATCCTACATGGAAATGGTAGTTTGTTTTACACCTTTACAAGTGGTCTAGGACTAAACTTCTATGCCCTATCTAGTTATTACTTGGGTAGTTTTCTCGCGCCTCTGGTTTACTTTTTTGATTTAACGAATATGCCAGATGCTGTCTATCTGACAACTCTCTTAAAATTTGGATTGATTGGTCTGTCAACCTTCTTTAGTTTAAATAAATTATTTAAAAATATCCCTCAGACTTTAAAACTAGCTTTATCTACTTCCTATGCTCTGATGAGTTTCACTGTCAGTCAATTAGAGATAAAAACCTGGCTAGATGTTTTTATCTTGATTCCTTTAATTATAACTGGTTTACAGCTACTTATCACTGAAAAGAAATTCCTATTGTACTTTACAAGTCTGTCAATCTTATTTATCCAAAACTATTATTTTGGCTATATGACAGCATTGTTTCTTATTTTCTTGTATCTCTATCAAATTTCTTGGGATTTTAAAACTCGAAAATCATCTGTTCTTGATTTCATAATCACCTCCATTTTAGCTAGTATGGCTAGTTTGATTATGACTCTTCCCACTCTGTTTGATTTACAGACACATGGGGAAAAATTGACTGAAATTACAAAGTTTCAAACTGAAAGTAGCTGGTATCTTGATCTCTTTGCTAAACAATTCATTGGTTCCTTTGACACAACAAAGTATGGGGCCATCCCAATGATTTTTGTTGGACTCCTTCCCTTTATTTTGACCATTTTATTTTTTACTCTGAAATCTATTAAGTTTCACGTGAAACTTATCTATGCAATCTTCTTTACATTTCTAATTGCAAGCTTTTATATTGAAGCTCTTGATTTATTTTGGCAAGGCATGCATACTCCAAACATGTTTTTACATCGCTATGCTTGGATTTTCTCTACCTTGTTAATTTACACAGCAGCAGAAATCTTAAATCGTCTGAAAGAAATTAAAATCTGGAATTTTTTAGTTTCGCTTTTTCTTATAGTAACAGGATTTTTAGCTACCATCTATCTAAAATCGCATTATTCTTTTTTAACAGATTTGAATATCCTACTGACTCTTGAATTTTTAGTTGTCTATTCGCTTTTACTCCTTGCAGTTATCAAAAAGTTTATCTCTGTAAATCTATTTGCCATTCTAATCTCTTTATTTATAATAGTTGAAATGAGTTTAAATGCTTCATCTCAAATAGACGGAATTTCTAAGGAATGGGGATTTGCTTCTCGAAGTGCATATAGTAGAGATATCCCAGCTATGGAATCTTTCTCAACATATATTGAGGATCCATTTACTCGTACTGAAAAACTACAAACTCAGACAGGGAATGACAGTATGAAATTCAACTACAATGGAATCTCTCAATTTTCATCTGTTCGAAATCGTTCAGCAAGCTCTACTTTGGATAAACTTGGCTTTAAATCCTCTGGGACCAATCTCAATCTCCGTTATGCAAATAATAGTATTTTGGCTGATAGTTTATTTGGCATCCAGTATAATATCTCAGACAGTCCTATTGATAAGTATGGTTTTAAAGATATCTATCAAAAAGATAATCTTACCCTATATGAAAATCAATACTCTCTTCCAATTGCCTTTGCTAGTCAATCTATTTACAACGATGTCAAGTTCAATGAACATACTCTAGATAATCAGGCCTCGTTTTTAAATCAACTTGCTGACGTCAATTTTGATTATTTTTCTCCAATACCCTATAAAAAAACAGAGAATACTGATGATTTGATTACTGTTACAAGTTCTTCAAATGAGGATGCAGCGCTCCAGTATCAAATTGAAGTGCCAGAAAACAGTCAAGTTTATCTTTCTTTCACAAACCTTCACTTTTCTAATGACAAACAAAAAAAGGTTGACATCCTTGTAAATGGGGAAAAGAAAACTTTTACAACTGATAATGTCTTCTCCTTCTTTAATCTAGGATATACTAAAGAGAAAAAAACTTTCAATATTAATGTTAGTTTCCCTGGAAATTCACAGGTATCATTTGAATCTCCTACCTTCTATCGTTTAGATACCAAAACTTTTACCGAGGCAATTCAAAAAATTAAAGAACAACCTGTCACAGTATCAACTTCTAAAAACAAGGTCTTTGCTACATATGATGTCAAACAAGATACGTCGATTTTCTTCACCATTCCTTATGACAAAGGTTGGTCTGCCTACCAAGATGGTAAGAAAATAAAAATTAACCAAGCTCAAACTGGCTTTATGAAAGTTGACGTTCCTAAGGGAAAAGGAACTATTACACTTTCCTTTATTCCCAATGGGTTTGTTATTGGAGCAATCTGTTCCTTTACTTCTCTTTTTCTATTTGGAATCTATAATCACAAACGAAAGTCATCTAAGACATAAAAAAATCGACCAGTTGGTCGATTTTTTTAATCTTCTTCCATTTTCTTAGGTCGATAGGCTAGCATACCTAAACCAATAAATAGGGCTAATATCACAACAAGGAAAATGACTTGATGATGAATATTTCCTGTCATAGAGATTGTTTGTCGTAATCCCGAAACTGAATAACTCATTGGTAACCAAGGATTGATGGCTCTAAAGAAATCATTTGTCAAAGCAAGTGGGTAAGTACCTGCACTTGATGCTAACTGTAATAAAAGCAAAATAAGAGAAAAGAAAGCTCCTATACGGCTATTCCATGTTGTTAAAGCGGTCACCATGGACATGAATACTAAACTTGTTAGGATAATGAGAATAAATGTTCTCATCTCATGATTTGCAGTTAGACCAATAAGATGAACTCCTCCATATACCAAAATTCCTGCCAAAACAGCTATAATACCATTTATTTCAGCTCGAGATTTCAACCAAGCCCAACGGTTCTCCGGATGACGTCCTGAAGGCAACTTCGCAAAGATCATATTCGTTGATATTGCTGCAACAAAAAGAGCAACTGATATCATATAAGGAGCCATTGCAATTCCATTTACAGGAACTTGGTCATTGTCAGTTTTGGAGAGACTGAGAGTATTTGACAAAATCTCTGCATTTTTAGATTCTGTTGATGCTGACTTGAGTTGATCACTAGCATTACCTAATCCTTGTCCCAAAGAAGCAACTCCTGTCTGTAAACCTTCCAATCCAGAAGTTAACTTTGTTCCACCTTCTGCTAGTTCCCCAGCTCCATCTGCCAATTTATTAGCTCCACTTTCTAATTGAGAAGCACCTGAAATTAACTGACTGGATTTGTCAGCTAGTTGGCTAGAGCCTGACTGCAATTTATCAACTCCTGCTATCAATTCTTGACTCTTTTGATTCAATTGGTTAGAGCCAGTTGATAATTTTTCAATACCAGACACTAATTCTGGAGTTTTTTCAACTAATTGACCAACTCCTGTTGTCAAGTTAGAAGATTTTTGTGTCAAGGTAGTTGAGCCTGAAACTAATTGATCCAAACTACCTGTCAAGGTGGAATTCTCTTCACTTAGTTGACTTACGCCTTGAGAAACTTTATCAACACCTGCAGTATATGCATTTACCCCCGATGTAATCGACTGACTAGCAGGAACTAATTTACTCGTCACTGCTCCCTGTATTTCTGTTAATCCACTTGACAATCCTGTCAAAGAAGTAGAAGCAAGCGGTAATACTTGATTAGCTTGATCTTTTAATGTTGAAAGATTAGAAGATTGATTTTGTAAGTTTTCTAATCCTCCCTGTAAACCTTGTACTAAAGCTATAATTGACTGAGCCGATTGAATACTATCAGTCGAATTTTGAGATACAGAAGCACTTATCTCAGCTTGTTGCTCACTTGTCAAGGATTGATAAGCTGCTGTTGATTGAATATTTGCTAATGTAGTTGCTTTTTCAGACTGAGCACTTGCTAGCATTTGATTAGAAAGAGAAACTATACTTGATAAAACAGAAGATAATTGTTTTGTATCTCCAACATCAATATTTTGAATAGCTTGATTTAACTGATTTAGACCAGAAGATAATTGATTAATTTGATCTTTTTGCCCAGATGAAGCATCTAACTTACTAGAAAGTTGTTGAATCCCTTCACTTAATTGCTCCACACCCATTCGAAGTGTAGCTGATTGACTAGATAACTGATTCGCACCTGTTGCAAGATTTCCCACTCCATTTGTATAGGCACTAACACCAGATGAAAATTGATTAAGACCAGCATTGAGCCGAGAAACACCGCCAGTATAGGACTCTACACCAGTATATAGTTGATTGATTCCTCCTACTAATTCAGGACTTTTAGAAGATAATTGACCTAATCCGCTATCTAATTGACTCACTGCACCAGTATATGTAACTAAACCACTATTAAAATTTCCTAATCCAAGATGAAGTTGTTCAACACCAGAGACATAAGAGGATAATCCTTTAGTAAACTGCTCCGTTCCATTTGAAAATGTTAAACTTGAATCTGCTAAAGAGTGTAGGTTAGTAGTTAATGTTTGACTTCCTGCCACTAACTGATTCGCTCCATCAGTTAGTTTTTCACTACCAGACGCTGCTTGACTCATACCATCCTTTAAATCGACCATCTTGTTAAAGAAAGCTTTAGTATAAGTCTCGGTTACATTGGTAGAAACACTCTGCTTTAATTGTGTCATAGCAGAATCGCTCATCTTGCTGGCAATAAAACTATGGCCACTTGAAGTCTGATAATCGATTTGCATTTGCTCAGGGTGATCCGTTAAAATAGAAGCTGCTTTTTCAGACAAGTCACTTGGCAAAGTGACTACCATATAATAATCACCGTTTTCTAGACCCTTCTTACCTTCTTCTTCATCTACAAAATGAAAATCCAATGATTTATTTTGCTCTAAATTAGACACCATGTCTTTTCCTATAGACATGCTATTACCATTATAAGAGGCATCTTTATCATTATTGACAACTGCCACAGGTAAGTCAGACACTTGACCATATGGATCCCACATTGATGACAAAAATATGATATTGTACAGAGCGGGAATAAGAGAAATTCCTATCATGACAATAATAAAGGTTGGTTTTTTAAAAATTGCTTTCCATTCTTTAAACATAGCTTCTCCTTTTTTAAACATATTGTCTAAAATTTTGATATAATAGATTATACAATAAAAAATCTAGATTACAAGATAAAAAATCCATTTTTAGACATATAGTCTAATTTGTTTACAAGGAGGAAATATGCAAGAAAGTAACAAACGCTTAAAAACAAAGCGAACTATTGAAAATGCTATGGTACAATTACTCATGGAACAGCCATTTGATCAAATTTCTACTGTCAAGCTAGCAGAAAAAGCCGGAATTAGCCGTTCCAGCTTCTATACTCACTATAAGGATAAGTATGATATGATCGAGCATTATCAAAGCAAGCTATTCCATACATTTGAATATATTTTCCAAAAACATGCTCATCACAAAAAAGATGCTATTTTAGAAGTCTTTGAATATCTAGAGTCAGAACCACTTCTGGCTGCCCTTCTTTCTGAAAATGGGACTAAAGAAATCCAAAATTTCTTACGAAATAAACTTCATATCATGCTCAGCACAGATTTACAAAAACGCTTTATGCAACTGAATCTCAATACCACTGAATTAGAATATAGTAGCATCTATCTAACTCACGCACTTTTTGGTGTCTGCCAAACTTGGATTGCACATGGAAAAAAAGAAAGTCCTCAAGAAATAACAGACTTCCTTATGAAAATGCTTGGTGATACAAATTGATACAAAAAGAGGAACACAGTTGTGTTCCCTTTTACCTATACTCCGCCAGTAGGACTCGAACCTACGACATCATGATTAACAGTCATGCGCTACTACCAACTGAGCTATGGCGGATAAAATAGTCCGTACGGGATTCGAACCCGTGTTACCGCCGTGAAAAGGCGGTGTCTTAACCCCTTGACCAACGGACCTTCTATCTGTAGCAGATATAACCATTATATCAATTTCTTGCTAATTGTCAATTACTTTTGAGATTTTTTCTCTAGAATATCTTTCAATTTTCTAATTTTTAATCTTGAAATAGGACAACGATGATCTTCATAGAAAACAATTTCTAGGTTTTTTCGATCAATTTCTCTAATATTACCTATATTTACCAAAAATGACTTATGAGGAGAATAAAATCGCTGAGTATGTTTGTCCTTTTCCTGAATATCTGTCATGGTACCATAAAATTCTTTTGCAAAATTCTTACCAATAATGCGCAATTTATGAGAAACTCCTGTCGTTTCAATATACAAAATGTCATGATAAGGAATTTTTAAATCATTTCCCTTGTAATTGTAGTCAAAATAATCTACCACATCTTCATTTTCAAGTAACATACTCTTCGTGTAGAAGATATTTTGCTCAATTCTCTTCTTAAATAACTCATCATTGATATCCTTATCAACAAAATCTAGGGCTGATACCTGGTATTTATATGTTAGAGTCGCAAACTCTGATCGACTGGTGATAAAGACGATAATAGCGTAAGGATTGTAATGACGAATGAGCTGAGCCACTTCAAATCCCTTTTTCTCAATTCCATGAATATCAATATCTAGAAAATAAAGCTGGTTTACTTCATCATTTTCGATATATTCCTTAAACTCACGAACTTTTCCCGTTGTCTTGTATGATATTGGAATATTCGATTCTTTCGAAATTTCATCCAATATTCTCTCTAGTCTCACTTGATGTTCAATAACATCTTCTAAAATTAAAACTTTCATTCAAATTCCCTCTTAAATCTAATGATTTGTCTAAATGTACTGCCTTCCATCTCTGTTTCTAAAATAATGTTGTTGTACTTATCCAGTAGTTCTTTCACATTATTTAATCCTACTCCGCGATTTCTTCCCTTAGTAGAGAATCCTAAAGCAAATAGATCTCCTGAAGGAGTCATCGTCATTTTACATGAATTCTGAATCACAATCACTGTTTCAGTTTCCATCTTAATAACTGCTACTTCCATCTGCTTTTTATAACTATCAGCCGATCCTTCGACAGCATTGTTCAATAAAACACTCATAATACGAACTAAATCCAGAAGGTCTATTGGTAGTCTAGTAATTATATCTTTTACTTCCAGTGTAAACTCTACACCGTTATTTCGAGCATAGACAATTGACTGAGCAACCAAACTTCGTAAAGCTGAATCTTCTATGTTGTTCAAATCAAAGTAAGTGTACTTATCTGAGCGCAGTTTGTGATTGGCTTTAACCAAAACTTCGTTGTAAACTCTGTCAATTTCCTGTAAATTACCACTGTCAATTGCCATCTGCATACTGACAAGCATCCCAGCATAATCATGTCGAAAACCACGAATTTCATTATACAAACCGACAATTTCATCTGTGTAGTTTTGTAAATGTTTCTGTTCAAATTTCTTCTGCTTCAAAGCAATCTCTTTCTCCATTTGATCTTTATGTGAATTCATTGCAAAAAAGGTTAAAAGGAGAGAAATAAAGACGATAGATGATAAAATACTTCCAAAACTATTCAAATGTTTAATCGTACTTACCATATCTGAAACGAAAGATACAATATGGAGCAGTAGCAAAGCAAAAAATACTTTTGTCAAGAAAGGATAGAGGTAGTCTTTATCAAAATAGTTTAGATCCAAATGGAAATAATGAATGATTTTTAAGATAACGACATAAGTCAACACCGTTACAAGGAAAAAGAATGGTTCATAATATTGTAAAACAAAATTGTCTCCTGTTAGAGAGGATAAAGTTACGGACAAAAAGTTATGAGTGCTCTCATATAAAAGAGATAGTAGTAAACTTAGGAATAGTCCTCTATCCCTCTCATACTGTTTAATCCATCGAAAATAGGAATATAATACCAAAGGAAATAAAAATTTTACAATCCCTAAGTCATCTAAATGTAGAAGATATGATGGAAAATCAAGTACTATTTCTGTTAGTAATATATAAGCACTAAAAACGTATAGTTCTTTTCTATTTATTTGACCTTTACAAATTAAACGGTAACTGTGACTAATAATTAAAAAATAAACAATAACTAACCCAACTCCAAATAAATTCATTACTCTTTCCCCTTATTTCATTACTTTTTCGTGGGAAAATAAAATCAAAGCGGATTTTTGGAAGTCTACTTTCCCCACCTTGAATCTCCTGCAAGTCTTTTTCCTTCAAGGCTACAAACTGTTCCAATTTAACTGTGTTTTTCATAATAAAATCTCCTTAAATGTTTTTTTCTTGTAAGCTAACTTACAAAAACTATTATACAAAATGGAATTTCGTTTTAGATAAAATTCTCTCAACTGTCATTTTTTTCTCCCCAAGTGTACTTTTTTAAGAAAAAAGCCGGGAAAATTCCCAGCTTTGCTACTATATTGATCCCAGCAGGATTCGAACCTGCGACCGTTCGCTTAGAAGGCGAATGCTCTATCCAGCTGAGCTATGAGACCTAATATAGCTATTCTACCAAAAATTCAATTGAAAGTCAATTTTCTATTTATGATAGGGCGAGCCCTGCTGTATTGTAAAAGCCCGATAGATTTGTTCAACAAGGACTAGTCTCATTAACTGATGGGGCAAGGTTAAACGGCCAAAACTGACAGAAAGATTGGATCTCTTTTTTACAGCTGATGACAATCCTAAACTCCCCCCAATAATAAAGGTAAGAGTAGAAAATCCTTTTATAGAAGCTTCTTCTAATTGTTTACTAAATTCTTCTGAGGAGAAAGTTTTCCCTTCGATAGCCAATACAATAACAAAATCACGGTCAGCAACTTTTGATAAAATTCTCTGACCTTCTATTTCTAAAATCTTTTGATTTTCTGACTCACTGGCCTTATCTGGTGTCTTTTCATCTGCTAGCTCAATCATTTCAAGTTTAGCAAATCGAGAAATTCGTTTTGAATACTCTGCGATGCCATCTTTTAAATACTTTTCTTTCAGTTTCCCAACTGTTATAACTTTAATTTTCATGACTCTATTCTAACATATTCTCTATTTTTTCACATCTTATTCACAAAACAAAAGGTTAAATTTCACCTAGAAAACCACAGATTTTTAAAAGTTATCCACAATCTGTGAAAAACTTTTGTTTTTAAGTTATAATTAAGCTAGTCAGTTTATACTTTCAGTAATTTCAAACAAATGGAGGCAAATATGAAACATTTAAAAACATTTTATAAAAAATGGTTTCAATTATTAGTCGTTATCGTCCTTAGCTTTTTTAGTGGAGCCTTGGGTAGTTTTTCAATAACTCAACTAACTCAAAAAAGTGGTGTAAGTAGCTCTAACAACAATAGCACTATCACACAGACTGCCTATAAAAACGAAAATTCAACCACTCAGGCTGTTAATAAAGTAAAAGATGCTGTTGTTTCTGTTATTACTTATTCGGCAAACAGACAAAATAGCGTATTTGGCAATGATGATAGTGACACAGATTCTCAGCAAATCTCTAGTGAAGGATCTGGGGTTATTTATAAAAAGAATGACAAAGAAGCTTACATTGTTACCAACAATCACGTTATAAACGGTGCTAGTAAAGTAGATATTCGCTTGTCAGATGGGACTAAAGTACCTGGAGAAATTGTTGGAGCCGACACTTTCTCTGATATTGCTGTCGTCAAAATCTCTTCAGAAAAAGTGACGACAGTAGCTGAATTTGGTGATTCTAGTAAGTTAACTGTAGGAGAAACTGCTATTGCTATTGGTAGCCCATTGGGTTCTGAATATGCAAATACTGTTACTCAGGGTATTGTATCTAGCCTCAATCGAAATGTGTCCTTAAAATCTGAAGATGGACAAGCTATTTCTACAAAAGCCATCCAAACTGATACTGCTATTAACCCAGGTAACTCTGGTGGCCCACTGATTAATATTCAAGGACAGGTTATCGGAATTACCTCAAGTAAAATTGCTACAAATGGAGGAACCTCTGTAGAAGGTCTTGGTTTCGCAATCCCTGCAAATGACGCTATCAATATTATTGAACAGTTAGAAAAGAACGGAAAAGTGACGCGTCCAGCTTTGGGTATCCAAATGGT
Organism: Streptococcus mitis; assembly: GCF_047465045.1. Lineage (GTDB taxonomy): Bacteria > Bacillota > Bacilli > Lactobacillales > Streptococcaceae > Streptococcus > Streptococcus mitis_DT. The sequence goes on along the minus strand of NZ_JASHAR010000002.1, from coordinate 16,805 downwards.
CAATCTCTCAAATATTAATACAAGTGATATTAGAAGACTGAATATTCCAAGCAGTGTAACATCTGGTGTAGTTGTTCGTTCTGTACAAAGTAATATGCCTGCCAATGGTCACCTTGAAAAATACGATGTGATTACCAAAGTAGATGACAAAGAGATTGCTTCATCAACAGACTTACAAAGCGCTCTTTACAATCATTCTATCGGAGACACCATTAAGATAACCTACTATCGTAACGGTAAAGAAGACACTACATCTATTAAACTTGACAAGAGTTCAGGTGATTTAGAATCTTAATTGACATCTATGTAAAGAAAGCTTTACATAAGAGAAAAGATATGTTAGTGTAGAATCATGGAAAAATTTGAAATGATTTCTATCACGGATATACAAAAAAATCCCTATCAACCTCGAAAAGAATTTGATAGAGAAAAACTACATGAACTAGCACAGTCTATCAAAGAAAATGGGGTCATTCAACCGATTATTGTTCGTCAATCTCCTGTTATTGGTTATGAAATCCTTGCAGGAGAGAGACGCTATCGGGCTTCACTTTTAGCTGGTCTGACGTCTATCCCAGCTGTTGTTAAACAACTTTCAGACCAAGAGATGATGGTCCAGTCCATCATTGAAAATTTACAGAGAGAAAATTTGAATCCAATAGAAGAAGCACGCGCCTATGAATCTCTAGTAGAGAAAGGATTTACCCATGCTGAAATTGCAGATAAAATGGGCAAGTCTCGTCCTTATATCAGTAACTCCATTCGTTTGCTTTCCTTACCAGATGTTATCCTATCAGAAGTAGAAAATGGCAAACTATCACAAGCCCATGCGCGTTCGCTAGTTGGGTTGAATAAGGAACAACAAGACTATTTCTTTCAACGAATTATAGAAGAAGACATTTCTGTAAGGAAGTTAGAAGCTCTTCTGACAGATAAAAAACAAAAGAAACAGCAAAAAAATGATCATTTCATACAAAATGAAGAAAAACAGTTAAAAAAACAACTCGGATTAGATGTAGAAATCAAACTGTCTAAAAAAGATAGTGGAAAAATCATTATTTCTTTTTCAAATCAAGAAGAATATAGTAGAATTATCAACAGCCTGAAATAAGGCTGTTCTTTTATTTTTTTATCTCACAAGGTTATCCACTATTTTTTTCAATAAAAAGCTTAATAAATCAATAGTTTTTAATTTTATCCCCAACCTGTGGATAAAAGATGATAACATTGTGGATTATTTTTCACAGCTTGTGGAAAATTCTTACTATCTATGGTAAAATAAGTCTAGCATTAAACTTTTAAATAGTAAAGGAGGGGAAAGGATTGAAAGAAAAACAATTTTGGAATCGTATATTAGAATTTGCTCAAGAAAGACTAACTCGATCCATGTATGATTTCTATGCTATTCAAGCTGAACTCATCAAGGTAGAGGAAAATGTTGCCACTATATTTTTACCACGATCTGAAATGGAAATGGTCTGGAAAAAACAACTAAAAGATATCATTGTAGTAGCTGGTTTTGAGATTTATGATGCTGAAATAACTCCCCACTATATTTTCACAAAACCTCAAGACACGACTATCTCACAAGTTGAAGAAGCTACAAATTCAACTCTTTATGACTATAGTCCAAAGTTAGCATCTATTCCTTATTCGGATACTGGATTAAAAGAAAAGTATACCTTTGATAATTTTATTCAAGGGGATGGAAATGTTTGGGCAGTATCAGCCGCCTTGGCTGTCTCTGAAGATTTGGCTCTGACCTATAATCCTCTTTTTATCTATGGAGGACCTGGGCTTGGGAAGACTCACTTACTCAATGCAATTGGGAATGAGATTTTGAAAAATATTCCTGATGCGCGTGTGAAGTATATCCCTGCTGAAAGCTTTATAAACGACTTTCTTGAACACCTGAGACTGGGTGAAATGGAAAAGTTCAAAAAAACTTACCGTAGCCTTGATCTCCTCTTAATTGATGATATCCAATCGCTGAGTGGAAAAAAAGTTGCAACTCAAGAAGAATTTTTCAATACTTTCAATGTTCTCCATAGCAATCAAAAACAAATTGTTCTGACTAGTGATCGTAGTCCTAAACACTTAGAGGGACTTGAAGAAAGACTTGTCACGCGCTTTAGCTGGGGGTTGACGCAAAACATCACACCACCTGACTTTGAGACACGTATTGCCATTTTACAAAGCAAAACAGAACATTTGGACTACAATTTCCAAAGTGATACCCTAGAATACTTAGCAGGTCAATTTGATTCAAATGTTCGAGACCTTGAGGGAGCAATTAATGACATCACCTTAGTTGCTAGAGTAAAGAAAATCAAAGATATTACGATTGATGTTGCTGCAGAAGCTATTAGAGCTCGAAAACAAGATGTTAGCCAAATCCTCGTCATTCCAATTGATAAAATCCAAACTGAAGTAGGGAACTTCTATGGTGTTAGTGTCAAAGAAATGAAGGGAAGCAGACGCCTTCAAAATATTGTTTTGGCCCGTCAAGTAGCCATGTATTTATCTAGAGAATTAACAGATAATAGTCTTCCAAAAATTGGGAAGGAATTTGGTGGAAAAGATCATACAACAGTCATTCACGCCCATGCAAAAATTAAATCTTTGATTGACGAAGACGATAATTTACGTTTAGAAATTGAATCAATCAAAAAGAAAATAAAATAACTTGTGGATAACTTTCGCTTTTTTATCTTTTTTATCCACATTTTTTAAACAAGCCAAAAATCTTGATATGACTTACTTTAAGTCTGTTTTCCACAGATTTCACAGACTCTATTATTACTATTATCCTTCTAATACTAAAAATAAATAAAGGAGAATCCATGATTCATTTTTCAATTAATAAAAATTTATTTCTACAAGCCTTAAATACAACTAAAAGAGCTATTAGCTCTAAAAATGCCATCCCTATTTTATCAACTGTCAAAATTGACGTAACTAATGAAGGTGTTACTTTAATTGGTTCAAATGGTCAAATTTCAATTGAAAATTTTATTTCTCAAAAAAATGAAGATGCTGGTTTGTTAATTACTTCTTTAGGTTCGATTCTTCTTGAAGCTTCTTTCTTCATCAATGTGGTATCTAGTCTTCCAGATGTGACTCTTGATTTTAAAGAAATTGAACAAAATCAAATTGTTTTAACCAGTGGCAAATCAGAAATTACCCTAAAAGGAAAAGATAGCGAACAATATCCACGAATTCAAGAAATTTCAGCAAGCACTCCTTTGGTTCTTGAAACAAAATTACTCAAGAAAATTATCAATGAAACAGCATTTGCTGCAAGTACACAAGAGAGTCGTCCAATTTTGACAGGTGTTCACTTCGTATTGAGCCAACACAAAGAGCTAAAAACAGTTGCGACAGACTCTCATCGTCTAAGCCAGAAAAAATTAACTCTTGAGAAAAATAGTGATGATTTTGATGTCGTTATTCCTAGCCGTTCTCTACGTGAATTTTCAGCAGTATTTACAGACAATATTGAAACTGTAGAGATTTTCTTTGCCAACAACCAAATCCTATTTAGAAGTGAAAATATTAGCTTCTATACTCGTTTGTTAGAAGGTAACTATCCTGATACAGATCGCTTGATTCCAACGGACTTTAACACTACAATTACTTTTGATGTGGTAAACTTACGTCAGTCAATGGAACGTGCTCGCCTTTTATCAAGTGCGACTCAAAATGGTACTGTGAAGCTTGAAATTAAAGATGGGGTTGTTAGCGCCCATGTTCACTCTCCAGAAGTTGGTAAAGTAAACGAAGACATCGATACAGAGCAGGTTACTGGTGAAGATTTGACCATTAGTTTCAACCCAACTTACTTGATTGATTCTCTTAAAGCTTTAAATAGCGAAAAGGTGACCATTAGCTTTATCTCAGCTGTTCGTCCATTTACTCTTGTGCCAGCAGATACTGACGAGGACTTCATGCAGCTCATTACACCAGTCCGTACAAATTAAGTGAAAGAGGTTGAGCTTAGCTCGCCTCTTTTATGATATAATCGAAAAAGAAAAGGAGAGTAGTATGTATCAAGTTGGAAATTTTGTTGAAATGAAAAAACCACACGCTTGTATCATCAAGTCGACTGGTAAAAAGGCTAATCGTTGGGAAATTACACGTGTAGGAGCAGATATCAAAATCAAATGTAGCAATTGTGACCATGTTGTCATGATGGGACGCTATGATTTTGATCGAAAAATGAATAAAATTATTGACTAAGAAGCCTTAGTTAGAGGATTAGCAAGTTTTCCCTTTTTGTGTTATAATATTAGGGATTGAAATGAAAACGGAGAATGAAAAAATATGGCTTTAACAGCAGGTATCGTTGGTTTGCCAAACGTTGGTAAATCAACACTATTTAATGCAATTACAAAAGCAGGAGCAGAGGCAGCGAACTACCCATTTGCGACTATTGATCCAAACGTTGGAATGGTGGAAGTTCCAGATGAACGTCTACAAAAATTGACTGAAATGATCACTCCTAAAAAGACAGTGCCAACAACATTTGAATTTACAGATATTGCAGGGATTGTAAAAGGAGCCTCAAAAGGAGAAGGGCTAGGAAATAAATTCTTGGCCAATATTCGTGAAGTAGATGCGATTGTTCACGTAGTTCGTGCTTTTGATGATGAAAATGTCATGCGTGAACAAGGACGTGAAGATGCCTTTGTGGATCCACTTGCAGATATTGATACGATTAACCTAGAGTTGATTCTTGCTGATTTAGAATCAGTGAACAAACGATATGCGCGTGTAGAAAAGATGGCACGTACGCAAAAAGATAAAGAATCAGTAGCAGAATTTAATGTTCTTCAAAAGATTAAACCAGTACTTGAAGATGGAAAATCAGCTCGCACCATCGAATTTACAGATGAAGAACAAAAAGTTGTCAAAGGTCTCTTCCTTTTGACAACTAAACCAGTTCTTTATGTTGCCAATGTAGATGAGGATGTGGTTTCAGATCCAGATTCTATCGACTATGTCAAACAAATTCGTGAATTTGCAGCAACAGAAAATGCTGAAGTAGTAGTTATTTCTGCGCGTGCTGAGGAAGAAATTTCTGAGTTAGATGATGAAGATAAGCAAGAATTTCTTGAAGCACTTGGGTTGACAGAATCAGGCGTTGACAAGTTGACTCGCGCAGCTTATCACTTACTTGGACTTGGAACTTACTTCACAGCTGGTGAAAAAGAAGTTCGCGCTTGGACCTTTAAACGTGGTATGAAAGCTCCTCAAGCAGCTGGTATTATCCACTCAGACTTTGAAAAAGGCTTTATTCGTGCAGTTACCATGTCATATGAGGATCTAGTGAAATACGGTTCTGAAAAAGCTGTAAAAGAAGCTGGACGCTTGCGTGAAGAAGGAAAAGAATATATCGTCCAAGACGGCGATATCATGGAATTCCGCTTTAATGTCTAAAAAAATTAATGAATAGTGTCAATTAGGTTGGAAAAAAATTCCAACCCTTTTGGCTTTTGAAAGGAAAAATAAATGACCAAATTACTTGTAGGCTTGGGAAATCCAGGAGATAAATATTTTGAAACAAAACACAATGTTGGCTTTATGTTGATTGACCAACTAGCGAAGAAACAGAATGTCACTTTTACACACGATAAGATATTTCAAGCTGACCTAGCATCCTTTTTCCTAAATGGAGAAAAAATTTATCTTGTCAAACCAACGACATTTATGAATGAAAGTGGAAAAGCGGTTCATGCTTTATTGACTTACTATGGTTTGGATATTGAAGATTTACTCATCATTTATGATGATCTTGACATGGAAGTTGGAAAGATTCGTTTAAGAGCAAAGGGATCCGCAGGTGGTCATAATGGTATCAAGTCTATTATTCAACATATTGGAACCCAAACCTTTAATCGTGTTAAGATTGGAATCGGAAGACCTAAAAATGGAATGTCAGTTGTTAACCATGTTTTGAGTACCTTTGACAAGGATGATTATATTGGTATTTTACAGTCTATTGACAAAGTTGACGATTCTGTAAACTACTATTTACAAGAGAAAAATTTTGAGAAAACAATGCAGAGGTATAACGGATAAATGTTAACCTTATTAGATTTATTCTCAGAAAATGATCAGATTAAAAAATGGCATCAAAATCTGACAGATAAGAAAAGACAATTAATGTTAGGTTTGTCAACTTCTACAAAAGCTTTAGCAATCGCTAGTAGTTTGAAGAAAGAAGATAAGATTGTTTTATTGACATCAACTTATGGAGAAGCAGAAGGTCTTATTAGTGATCTTATCTCTATCTTGGGTGAGGAACTTGTCTATCCATTTTTGGTAGATGACTCCCCTATGGTCGAGTTTTTGATGTCTTCACAAGAAAAAATCATTTCACGGGTTGAAGCCTTGCGTTTTTTGACTGATTCATCTAAGAGAGGAATTTTAGTTTGTAATATCGCAGCAAGTCGATTGATTTTACCCTCTCCGACTGCATTTAAAGATAGTATTGTAAAAATAACAGTTGGTGAAGAATATGACCAACACGTGCTTATCCATCAGTTAAAGGAAATAGGCTATCGAAAAGTTACTCAAGTACAAACTCAGGGCGAATTTAGTCTGCAAGGAGATATTTTAGATATTTTTGAAATATCCCAGTTAGAACCTTGCCGAATTGAGTTTTTTGGTGATGAAATTGATGGTATTAGGTCATTTGAAGTAGAAACACAATTATCGAAAGAAAATCAGACAGAACTCACCATCTTTCCAGCTAGCGACATACTTTTGAGAGAAAAGGATTATCAGCGAGGACAGTCAGCTTTAGAAAAACAAATTTCAAAAACTCTATCGCCGATTCTGAAATCCTACCTAGAAGAAATTCTTTCAGGTTTTCATCAAAGACAAGTACATTCAGATTCTCGGAAATTTTTATCTTTGTGTTATGAGAAATCATGGACTGTCTTTGATTATATAAAAAAAGATACGCCAATATTCTTTGATGATTACCAGAAATTGATGAATCAGTATGAAGTCTTTGAAAGAGAATTAGCGCAATACTTTACAGAAGAGTTACAGAATAGTAAAGCATTTTCTGAGATGCACTATTTTGCTAATACTGATCAAGTCTATAAAAAACAAAGTCCAGTGACCTTTTTCTCTAATCTTCAAAAGGGGCTAGGAAATCTCAAGTTTGACCAGGTTTATCAATTTAATCAATATCCCATGCAGGAATTTTTCAATCAATTTTCTTTTCTAAAAGAAGAAATTGAACGATATAAAAAAATGGACTACACTATTATCTTGCAGTCTAGCAATTCAATGGGAAGTAAAACATTGGAGGATATTTTAGAGGAATACCAGATTAAATTGGATTCTAGAGATAAGTCAAGTATCTGTAAAGAATCTGTAAACTTAATCGAGGGCAATCTCAGACATGGTTTTCATTTTGTAGATGAAAAAATTCTCTTGATTACTGAGCATGAGATTTTTCAAAAGAAATTAAAACGTCGTTTTCGAAGACAACATGTTTCAAATGCAGAGCGCTTAAAAGATTATAATGAACTTGAAAAAGGGGACTACGTTGTTCACCATATTCATGGAATTGGTCAATATCTAGGAATTGAAACAATTGAAATCCAAGGTATTCACCGCGATTATGTCAGTGTTCAATATCAAAATGGTGATCAAATCTCTATCCCAGTAGAGCAGATTCAGTTACTGTCTAAATATGTTTCAAGTGATGGGAAAGCTCCAAAACTCAATAAATTAAATGATGGTCATTTTAAAAAAGCCAAGCAAAAAGTTAAGAACCAGGTAGAGGATATAGCAGATGATTTAATCAAACTCTATTCTGAACGCAGTCAGTTGAAGGGCTTTGCTTTCTCAGCCGATGATGAAGAGCAAGATGCTTTTGATGATGCTTTTCCTTATGTTGAAACGGATGATCAACTTCGTAGTATCGAGGAAATCAAGAGAGATATGCAAGATTCTCAGCCAATGGATAGGCTATTAGTTGGGGATGTTGGTTTTGGAAAGACTGAAGTTGCTATGCGTGCAGCCTTTAAGGCAGTCAATGATAACAAACAGGTGGTCGTTCTAGTTCCGACGACGGTTTTAGCGCAACAGCACTATACGAATTTTAAGGAACGATTCCAAAATTTTGCAGTTAATATTGATGTGTTGAGTCGTTTTAGAAGTAAAAAAGAGCAGGCAGAAACACTTGAAAAACTAAAGAACGGTCAAGTCGATATTTTGATTGGAACACATCGTGTTTTGTCAAAAGATGTTGTGTTTTCTGATTTAGGATTGATGATTATTGATGAGGAACAGCGATTTGGTGTCAAGCATAAAGAAACCTTGAAAGAGTTGAAGAAACAAGTGGATGTTCTAACCTTGACAGCAACGCCAATCCCTCGTACCCTTCATATGTCCATGCTGGGAATCAGAGATTTATCTGTTATTGAAACTCCTCCAACAAATCGCTATCCTGTTCAAACCTATGTTTTAGAAAAGAATGATAGTGTCATTCGTGATGCTGTCTTGCGTGAAATGGAGCGTGGAGGTCAAGTTTACTATCTTTACAATAAAGTTGACACGATTGACCAGAAGGTTTCAGAATTACAGGAGTTGATTCCAGAGGCTTCGATTGGGTATGTTCATGGACAAATGAGTGAGATTCAGTTAGAAAATACTCTACTGGACTTTATTGAAGGACAATATGATATTTTGGTGACGACTACCATTATTGAGACAGGGGTAGACATTCCAAATGCTAATACTTTATTTATTGAAAATGCGGACCATATGGGCTTGTCAACCTTATATCAGTTAAGAGGAAGAGTCGGTCGTAGTAATCGCATTGCTTATGCTTATCTTATGTATCGTCCAGAAAAATCAATCAGTGAAGTCTCTGAAAAGAGATTAGAAGCGATTAAGGGATTTACGGAATTAGGCTCTGGATTTAAGATTGCGATGCGAGATCTTTCGATTCGTGGAGCAGGAAATCTCCTAGGAAAATCCCAATCAGGTTTCATTGATTCTGTTGGTTTTGAATTGTATTCACAGTTATTAGAGGAAGCTATTGCTAAACGTAACGGCAATGGGAACACAAGAACCAAAGGAAATGCTGAGTTGATTTTACAAATTGATGCTTATCTTCCTGATACTTATATTTCTGACCAACGACATAAGATTGAAATTTATAAAAAAATTCGTCAAATTGACAACCGTGTCAATTATGAAGAGTTACAAGAAGAGCTGATGGACCGCTTTGGAGAATACCCAGATGTGGTAGCCTATCTTTTAGAGATTGGTTTGGTCAAGTCATATTTGGACAAGGTCTTTGTAGAACGTGTGGAAAGAAAAGAAAATAAGATTATAGTTCAATTTGAAAAAGTCACTCAGCGACTGTTCTTGGCTCAAGATTATTTTAAAGCTTTATCCGCAACAAACTTAAAAGCAGCAATAGCTGAGAACAAAGGATTAATGGAAGTCGTATTCGACGTTCGAAATAAGAAGGACTATGAAATTTTAGAAGGTCTGCTGATTTTTGGAGAAAGTTTATTAGAGATAAAAGAGTTGAAAGACGGTAATTCTCTATAACATTTTTCTTCTATAAAAGGGATAAAAATGGTACAATAATAATTTGAGGTAATAAAAATGAGATTAGACAAATATTTAAAAGTATCACGAATTATCAAGCGTCGTACAGTCGCAAAGGAAGTAGCAGATAAAGGTAGAATTAAGGTAAATGGAATTTTGGCTAAAAGTTCAACAGATTTGAAAGTTAATGACCAAGTTGAAATTCGCTTTGGCAATAAGTTGCTACTTGTAAAAGTACTAGAGATGAAGGATAGTACAAAAAAAGAAGATGCAGCAGGAATGTATGAAATTATCAGTGAAACACGGGTAGAAGAAAATGTCTAAAAATATCGTACAATTGAATAATTCTTTTATTCAAAATGAACACCAACGTCGTCGCTATCTGATGAAAGAACGACAAAAACGTAATCGTTTCATGGGTTGGGTTCTTATTTTGATGATTTTATTGTTCATTTTACCAACTTATAATCTTGCTCAAAGCTATCATCAATTACTCCAAAGACGTCAACAGTTATCAGAATTGCAAACTCAGTATCAAACCTTGAGTGAGGAAAAGGAGAAAGAGACAGCTTTTGCCACAAAGTTGAAAGATGAAGATTATGCTGCTAAATACATGCGTGCAAAATATTATTATTCTAAGAATCGGGAAGCTGTTTATACGATTCCTGACTTGCTCCCAAGGTGATAAAATGGAAAATTTATTAGACGTAATTGAGCAATTTTTGAGTCTATCGGATGAAAAACTAGAAGAGTTGGCTGATAAAAATCAATTATTGCGTTTACAAGAAGAAAAGGAAAGGAAGAATGCGTAAGTTCTTAATTATTTTGTTGCTACCGAGTTTTTTGACCATTTCAAAAGTCGTTAGCACAGAAAAAGAAGTAGTCTATACTTCGAAAGAAATTTATTACCTTTCACAATCTGACTTTGGTATTTATTTTAGAGAAAAGCTAAGTTCTCCCATGGTTTATGGAGAGGTTCCTGTCTATGCGAATGAAGATTTAGTTGTAGAATCTGGAAAATTAACTCCCAAAACAAGTTTTCAAATAACCGAGTGGCGTTTAAATAAACAAGGAATTCCAGTATTTAAGTTATCCAACCATCAATTTATTGCTGCAGACAAACGATTTTTATATGATCAATCAGAGGTAACTCCAACAATAAAAAAAGTATGGTTAGAATCTGATTTTAAACTGTACAATAGTCCTTATGACTTAAAAGAAGTGAAATCATCCTTATCAGCTTATTCTCAGGTATCAATCGATAAGACCATGTTTGTAGAAGGAAGAGAATTTCTACATATTGATCAGACTGGATGGGTAGCTAAAGAATCAACTTCTGAAGAAGATAATCGGATGAGTAAAGTCCAAGAAATGTTATCGGAAAAATATCAGAAGGATTCATTCTCTATTTATGTTAAGCAACTGACTACTGGAAAAGAAGCTGGTATCAATCAAGATGAAAAGATGTATGCAGCTAGTGTTTTAAAACTACCTTATCTCTATTATGCGCAAGAAAAAATAAATGAGGGTCTTTATCAGTTAGATACGACTATAAAATACGTATCATCAGTCAATGATTTTCCAGGTTCTTATAAAACAGAGGGAAGTGGTAGCCTCCCTAAAAAAGAGGATAATAAAGAGTATTCTCTCAAGGACTTAATAACGAAAGTATCTAAAGAATCGGACAATGTAGCTCATAATCTATTGGGATATTACATTTCAAACCAATCTGATGCCACATTTAAATCCAAGATGTCTGCTATTATGGGAGATGATTGGGATTCAAAAGAAAAATTGATTTCTTCTAAGATGGCTGGGAAGGCCATGGAAGCTATTTATAATCAAAATGGATTTGTGCTAGAGTCTTTGACTAAAACAGATTTTGATAATGAGAGAATTGCCAAAGGTGTTTCTGTTAAAGTAGCTCATAAAATTGGAGATGCGGATGAATTTAAGCATGATACGGGTGTTGTCTATGCAGATTCTCCATTTATTCTTTCTATTTTCACTAAAAATTCTGATTATGATACGATTTCTAAGATAGCCAAGGATGTTTATGAGGTTCTAAAATGAGGAAACAAGATTTTTTAAATCATTTTCTCAAAAAGGGATATTTCAAAAAGCATGCTAAGGTGGTGCTAGCTCTTTCTGGTGGATTGGATTCTATGTTTCTATTTAAGGTGTTATCTACGTATCAAAAAGAGTTAGAAATTGAATTGATTCTAGCTCATGTGAATCATAGGCAGAGAGTAGAATCAGATTGGGAAGAACAGGAATTAAGGAAGTTAGCTGCTGAAGCAGAGCTTCCTATTTATATCAGCAATTTTTCAGGAGAATTTTCAGAAGCGCGGGCTCGACATTTTCGTTATGATTTTTTTAAAGAGGTCATGATAAAGACTGGTGCGACAGCCTTGGTAACTGCCCACCATGCTGATGACCAGGTGGAAACGATTTTGATGCGTTTGATTAGAGGAACTCGATTGCGCTATCTATCAGGAATTAAGGAGAAGCAAGTAGTCGGAGAGATAGAACTTATTCGGCCCTTCTTGCATTTCCATAAAAAAGACTTTTCACCAATTTTTCACTTTGAAGATACATCAAATCAGGAAAATCATTATTTTCGCAATCGTATTCGAAACTCTTATTTACCAGAATTAGAAAAAGAAAATCCTCGATTTAGAGATGCAATCTTAAGCCTCGGAAATGAAATTTTAGATTATGACTTAGCTATAGCTGAATTATCTAAGAATATTGATCTAGAAAATTTAGGGCAGCTATTGTCTTACTCTGAGTCGACACAAAGAGTTTTACTTCAAACTTATCTGAATCGTTTTCCAGATTTGAATCTTACAAAAGCTCAGTTTGAAGAAGTTCGGCAAATTTTAAAAACTAAAAGCCAGTATCGTCATCCGCTTAAAAATGGTTATGAATTAGTAAAAGAGTATCAACAGTTTCGGATTTGTAAAATCAGTCCGCAGGCTGATGAAAAGGCAGATGAATTTGTGTTACACTACCAAAATCAGGTATCTTATCAAGGTTATTTATTTTCCTTTGGACTTCCTTTAGAAGGTGAATTAATTCAGCAGGTACCTGTTTCACGGGAAACATCAATACACATTCGTCATCGAAAAACAGGAGATTTTTTGATTCAAAATGGGCATAGAAAAAAACTCAGACGTCTATTTATTGATTTGAAAATCCCTATGGAAAAGCGAAAATCTGCTCTGATTATTGAGCAATTTGGTGAAATTGTTTCAATTTTGGGAATTGCGACCAGTAATTTGAGTAAAAACACGAAAAATGATATAATGAACACTGTACTTTATATAGAAAAAATAGATAGGTAAAAAAATGTTAGAAAACGATATTAAAAAAATCCTCGTTTCACACGATGAAATTACAGAAGCTGCTAAAAAATTAGGTGCTCAACTCACTAAAGACTATGCAGGAAAAAATCCAATTTTAGTCGGGATTTTAAAAGGATCTATTCCTTTTATGGCTGAATTGGTTAAACATATCGACACACATATTGAAATGGACTTCATGATGGTTTCTAGCTACCATGGTGGAACAGCAAGTAGTGGTGTCATCAATATCAAGCAAGATGTAACTCAAGATATTAAAGGGAGACATGTTCTATTTGTAGAGGACATCATTGATACAGGTCAAACTTTGAAGAATTTGCGAGATATGTTTATTGCAAGAGAAGCAGCTTCTGTTAACATTGCAACCTTGTTGGATAAACCAGAAGGACGTGTTGTAGAAATTGAGGCAGACTATACTTGCTTTACTATCCCAAATGAGTTTGTAGTAGGTTATGGTTTAGACTACAAAGAAAACTATCGTAACCTTCCTTATGTTGGAGTATTGAAAGAAGAAGTGTATTCAAATTAGAAAGAACAATTTTTAATGAAAAAACAAAATAATGGTTTAATTAAAAATCCTTTTCTATGGTTATTACTTATTTTTTTCCTAGTTACAGCTTACCAGTATTTCAGTACAGGTAGTGTTGCAGGGAAAAGTGAGCAAATTAATTATACAGAATTGGTAAAAGAAATTACCGATGACAATGTAAAAGAATTGACTTACCAACCAAATGGCAGTGTTATCGAAGTTTCAGGTGTTTATAAAAATCCTAAAACAAGTAAAGAAGAAACAGGTATCCAGTTCTTTTCTCCTTCTGCTACAACAGTAGAGAAATTTTCAAGTATTATTCTTCCTTCAGATACTACAGTATCAGAATTGCAAAAACTTGCTTCTGACCATAAGGCAGAAGTAACTGTTAAGCATGAAAGTTCAAGTGGTATGTGGATTAATATTCTTGTATCCATTGTGCCATTCGGTATTCTCTTCTTCTTCCTATTCTCTATGATGGGAAATATGGGAGGAAATAATAGCCGTAACCCAATGAGTTTTGGACGTAGTAAGGCTAAAGCCGCAAATAAAGAAGATATTAAAGTAAGATTTTCAGATGTTGCTGGAGCTGAGGAAGAAAAACAAGAACTAGTTGAAGTTGTTGAATTTTTAAAAGATCCAAAACGATTTACAAAACTTGGAGCCCGTATTCCAGCAGGTGTCCTTCTAGAGGGACCTCCAGGAACAGGTAAGACTTTGCTTGCTAAAGCAGTCGCCGGAGAAGCAGGTGTTCCATTCTTTAGTATCTCAGGTTCTGACTTTGTAGAAATGTTTGTTGGAGTTGGAGCTAGCCGTGTTCGTTCTCTTTTTGAAGATGCCAAAAAAGCAGCACCAGCTATTATCTTTATCGATGAAATTGATGCTGTTGGACGTCAACGTGGAGTCGGTCTTGGCGGAGGTAATGACGAACGTGAACAAACCTTGAACCAACTCTTGATTGAGATGGACGGTTTTGAGGGAAATGAAGGGATTATCGTTATCGCTGCGACAAACCGTTCAGATGTACTTGATCCTGCCCTTTTGCGTCCAGGACGTTTTGATAGAAAAGTATTGGTTGGTCGCCCTGATGTTAAAGGTCGTGAAGCAATCTTGAAAGTTCATGCTAAGAACAAGCCTTTAGCAGAAGATGTAGATTTGAAATTAGTTGCTCAACAAACTCCAGGTTTTGTTGGTGCTGATTTAGAGAATGTATTGAATGAAGCTGCTTTAGTCGCTGCTCGTCGCAATAAATCGATAATTGATGCCTCAGATATTGATGAAGCAGAAGATAGAGTAATTGCTGGTCCTTCTAAGAAAGATAAGACAGTTTCACAAAAAGAACGTGAATTGGTTGCCTACCATGAGGCAGGACATACCATTGTTGGTCTAGTCTTGTCGAATGCCCGCGTTGTCCATAAGGTTACAATTGTACCACGTGGCCGTGCAGGTGGTTACATGATTGCACTTCCTAAGGAAGATCAAATGCTTCTATCTAAAGAAGATATGAAAGAGCAATTGGCTGGTTTAATGGGTGGCCGTGTAGCTGAAGAAATTATCTTTAATGTCCAAACTACAGGAGCTTCAAACGACTTTGAACAGGCGACACAAATGGCGCGTGCAATGGTTACAGAGTACGGTATGAGTGAAAAACTTGGCCCAGTACAATATGAAGGAAACCATGCTATGTTTGGTGCACAGAGTCCTCAAAAATCAATTTCAGAACAAACAGCTTATGAAATTGACGAAGAAGTTCGTTCATTATTAAATGAAGCACGAAATAAAGCTGCTGAAATCATCCAATCAAATCGTGAAACTCACAAGTTGATTGCAGAAGCATTATTGAAATACGAAACATTGGATAGTACACAAATTAAAGCTCTTTATGAAACAGGAAAGATGCCTGAAACCGTAGAAGAGGAATCTCATGCATTATCTTATGATGAAGTAAAGTCAAAAATGAATGATGAAAAATAACCCTGAGAGAGGCGTGTCCTCTCTTTTTTGTGCAGTTTAGACGGTGTAGGGAACAGAATGGGGAAAAGAACCGAATTAGTTTCATTATTTGTTAGACTGTATCTAGAAAGGGGAACATTATGATTAAAGTATTATATGAAGAAGTCCAGGGGATTGTATATAAGTGTAGAAATGAATATTACCTTCATTTATGGGAGCTATCGGATTGGGACCAAGAGGGCATGATTTGCTTACATGAATTGATTAGCAGAGAAGAAGAGCTGGCAGAAGATATTCCTCGTTTAAGAAAATATTTCAAAACCAAGTTTCGGAATCGAATCCTAGACTATATCCGTAAGTAAGAAAGCCAGAAGCGTAGATATGATAAAGAACCTTATGAAGAAGTGGGTGAAATTAGTCATCGTATAGGAGAGGGAGGACTCTGGCTAGATGACTATTATCTCTTTCATGAGACACTAAGAGATTATAGAAACAAACAAAGTAAAGACAAACAAGAAGAGTTAGAACGAGTCTTAAGACATGAACGCTTTCGAGGCCGTCAAAGAGTGCTAAGGGACTTACGTATTGTGTTTAAGGAGTTTGATATCCGTAGTCGGTAAGAAGCCATGTAAAAAAATGAAAAAAATTAGAAAAAAGTTATTGACAAAAAACAAAAAGCCGGTATAATAGTAAGAGTTGAAAACAACTCTGGTCCGTTGGTCAAGGGGTTAAGACACCGCCTTTTCACGGCGGTAACACGGGTTCGAATCCCGTACGGACTATGGTATGTTGCGGATGGAACACTTGATGAAAAAAGATTAAAAAAGTTTCAAAAAAGTGTTGACAAGCGAAAGCGGCTGTGATATACTAATATAGTTGTCGCTTGAGAGAAGTGAGTGACAAAGACCTTTGAAAACTGAACAAGACGAACCAATGTGCAGGGCACTACAACTAAGGTTGTAGTACTGAACAATGAAAAAAACAATAAATCTGTCAGTGACAGAAATGAGTGAGAACTCAAACTTTTAATGAGAGTTTGATCCTGGCTCAGGACGAACGCTGGCGGCGTGCCTAATACATGCAAGTAGAACGCTGAAGGAGGAGCTTGCTTCTCTGGATGAGTTGCGAACGGGTGAGTAACGCGTAGGTAACCTGCCTGGTAGCGGGGGATAACTATTGGAAACGATAGCTAATACCGCATAAGAGTAGATGTTGCATGACATTTGCTTAAAAGGTGCAATTGCACCACTACCAGATGGACCTGCGTTGTATTAGCTAGTTGGTGGGGTAACGGCTCACCAAGGCGACGATACATAGCCGACCTGAGAGGGTGATCGGCCACACTGGGACTGAGACACGGCCCAGACTCCTAC